>NZ_JAROKN010000117.1:0-1720 GCF_029455255.1 Arthrobacter vasquezii
ACGAAGCGCCGCCAGGAACGCGTCCCGGCAGCCCATTTCGGACGCTGTGCTCAGCACGGCGTCGACGGCCGGAGCGCTGGTGAACGTCACAACATCCAGCCCGCCGTTGCAGACGGCCTCAATGAGCCGGGGCAACTGATTCGCGCCGGCGGGCTTTACCCAGCGGTACGGGGTTGCGGTCAGAACGTCGGCGCCTGCCCGCCGCAGCCGGTCGAGCTGCCGATAATCGGTGTAGCCGTGGAGTTGGACGGCGACGGTCTTTCCTCGCAGCTCCAGTCCGAGCATCATGTTCACCAGCGACGCCGTGGTCTCATCAGCGCTGATGCCGGCGTCCGTCAGCCCGGCCGCCCGCACGGCACCGCGTGCTTTGGGCCCACGGACGTAAATCTTTGACTCACCGAGCACGGCCAGCAACGCTTCCCCGACTCCCGCGGCGTCCGCAGCCTCCGACCAGCGGCGTAGCCCGTACGCCGTGGTGATCACGGCGTAGTCCGGCCGAGCTGCAATGATCTGCTGCGTGTCCTCGACGAGCGGCAGGTCAGCTGCCACGGGAGCGATCTTGAGCGCCGGCGCGTGCATCACCGTAGCGCCGCGCCGCTCCAGCGCGTCAATGAGGTCAGCCGAACGCCGATCGGACGTCACGCCGATTCGGAATCCGGCGAGGGAGCCCTCAACCGGTAGATCCGGTGCTTCCGGCGACGGCGTCGATGAGGGCGCTGTCACCGTCACGATGCTCCCAGCGGCTGCGCCAGAACGTGCTCAAGCGTGGCGGAAAAGTCCCGGTGCTGACGCACCACCTCACCGATCACGACGACGGCGGGAGACGCGCAGCGCGCCCGCCCCGCCGCTGTGACGGCGTCACCCAGGGTGGTGACGGTGGTCCGCTGCTCGGGGCTGTAGCCTTTTTCGACGATGGCGACGGGCACGCTCGAAGCCAGTCCGGCCTTGCGCAGGCCGGACGTCAGCTGCGGAAGCGTCCCGATTCCCATCAGCACCACGATAGTGCCGCCGAGCTTCGCCAGCGCCTCAAACTCGGTATCAGTGAGCGGTTGATGACCTGAGATGACGGTGAACGCATGAGCCACCCCTCGATAGGTGACGGGTATGCCCGCGGCCGCCGGAACGGCAATGGAGCTGCTGATCCCCGGCACGGTGGTCACCGGGATGCCCTCCGCCAGGCAGGTGTTGACCTCTTCGCCGCCCCGCCCGAAGACAAACGGATCGCCGCCCTTGAGCCGCACCACGTGCTTGCCCTCGCGCGCCTTGGCGACCATGAGCTTCTCGATCTCCGCCTGACTGACCGGGTGGTGGCCTGGGGTCTTCCCGACGTCGATCAGCTCTGCACCCGGGGCCAGCTGCGGCAGCGTCCGGTACGGTCCCAGTCGGTCATAGAGCACGACGTCGGCCTCCCGCAGCGCCTGCTTCGCCCGCACGGTCAGGAGGTCCTCCACACCTGGCCCGCCGCCGATCAGGGTGACCCTCCCGCCCGTCGTGGCGGGTTCCTCGGAAGCGGTGAGGATCCGGCGCTCGCGGCAGGCCGCACGCAGCGGTTCCCAATCCTGCTCACCGAGGGGAGCGCCGCCGGCTCCGGAATAGCCCGGCATCGTCCTGTCCGCAGTAGCGCCGTCTGATTGAGCTGCACGCGTACGGAGGTGTGCCAGCGGGTACGGAACTGGGCCGCGTCCGGACCGTTCCAGGGGATTCCGTTCAGCAGCGCAGT
>NZ_JAROKN010000118.1:0-1712 GCF_029455255.1 Arthrobacter vasquezii
CTGCTCACGCTGGCGCCGGCACTTGTCGTGTTCTTCCTTCCCGCCTGGCGGGGTACCGGAGCGTCAATCGGTCAACACGCGATGCGGCTCATCCCGGAGTGGAAGGGCAAGGATTCGTGGGGTCGCATAACGCACCCCGCGAAGACCAGGGACGCTAGAGCAGCCGGCGCTCCGCCGCCCAGCGGGTGAGCTCGTGCCGGGATGAGAGCTGCAGCTTCCGCAGCACCGCTGACACGTGGGTCTCGACTGTCTTGATGGAAATGAACAACTCCTTCGCGACCTCCTTGTAGCTGTAACCGCGGGCGATCAGCCGCATCACTTCGAGTTCCCGGGCGGACAGCCGGTCGAGTTCGCTCTCGGCGGCCGCTACCGCTGCGGTGCCGAACGCATCGAGCACAAAGCCGGCGAGCCGCGGCGAGAACACTGCATCGCCTGACGCCACGCGCAGCACCGCGTTGGAGATGTCAGCGCCCGTGATGGTCTTGGTGACATATCCGCGGGCGCCTGCCCGGATGACGGTGACTACGTCTTCGGCGGAATCGGACACGCTGAGCGCCAGGAACCGCGTGGTCTGGCGGACGTCACCGCATCCTGCGATCACCTCAGCGCCTCCCCCGCCTTTGCCTCCCGGCAGATGAACATCGAGGAGGACTACCTGCGGCTGCTGTTCCAGGATGACCGCGATGGCCTCCTCCACCGTGGCTGCCTCACCGACAACCCGGACACGGCCGTCGAGATCCGCCTTCACACCGGACCGGAAAATGGCGTGGTCATCAACAACGACGACGGTGATCGGCTCAGTCATGCGGAGCTCCTGCTTCCTCTTCGGGCATGGTCAGTTGAACTTCCGTTCCCGCTTCCGAGCTTCGGATCCGCGCGGTACCTCCGTGGCGCTGCATGCGGTTGATGATCGACTCACGGATGCCCAACCGATCGGCCGGAACCGCTTCCGGATCAAAACCGGCACCGCGGTCGCGGACAAACACCTGCGAGACAGCAGTCCCGGCCTCAAGATAGACGGAGACAGCGCCGCCCGCATGCTTGGCTGCATTGAGGATGGCCTCGCGGGTTGCCTGCACCAAGGCATCCTGGCGCGGAGTCATGGGTGCCTCTCCCACGGAGACGACGTCGACGGGATGCCCGTATTCCTCTTCCACCTCCGCTGCAACCGCCTTGACGCGGTCCGCGAGGTTCCCGGTCCGCTCCGCCGTATCTGCGTAGAGCCACCGACGCAGTTCCCGTTCCTGTGCCCGCGCGAGCCGGATGACATCCTGCTCGGAGGCTGCACGGTTCTGGATCAGTGCCAGCGTCTGCAGCACGGAGTCATGGAGGTGGGCCGCGATTTCCGCGCGCTGGGTTTCACGGACACGCGCCGACCGCTCAGCCTCAAGGTCCTTCCAGAACTTCAGGCCCCACGGCGCCAGTACCAGCCCTACACCGCCGAGCACCGCTGCCGTGGCCAGCAGCACCGGCCAGGTGAACTCCCAGGACAGCGACCCGGAAACAAGAATCAACAGGCCGACCATCACCAGTACCAGGCCCGCAGCCAGCCGTGCCACACCTTCAGCCCGGGTGGCCCCCGCGTTATCCATCAGCCGGGCGCGGCGGGTTTCGTCGAGCTGGGACCACGCGAGAACGGCGCCAAGGGCCACCGCGCCGACCGGTACCAGCCAGCCCCACTGGACGGTCACCCCGAGCTGCTGGGCCACGAA
>NZ_JAROKN010000011.1:0-78250 GCF_029455255.1 Arthrobacter vasquezii
AGCACGCCGCCAGCGTTCATCCTGAGCCAGGATCAAACTCTCCGTAAAAAACTACGAACACAACACAAACCCCCCGGAAAAAGAGAAGCCCATGCTGCACAAAATTCGAAACCAGCCAAAAAACCAGCCACCCCACAAGGTGAGATGACCAGCAAATCAACCAATCAAAAAACAATCGGTATCAACAAACATGGCACACTATTGAGTTCTCAAACAACAGAAACACCCGGCACCAAACACAACCCTCAAGGCCGCATCATCGCTCCGGAGCAACTTTTCAAACTTACCCGCCAAACCCCACCCCGTCAAATCCTGCCTTCATTCACAGTCCGCTGCGATCAGAAACGAATCTGATTCTTGCGAATTGTGGATGTCGGCCTGACCCGAAGTGATCGTCGGCGCGGATATAAACTCTAGCACCCCGGAAGCGCAGTTGTAAATCCAGCTTCCGGGGTAGCGGTTCGGGCTAGATGTGGGCTGGGGTCAGATAGAGAACTCCCAGCGGCGGAACCCGCAGATCCGCGTACGCGGGCAGCCCGTTATGCGCTCCTTCTACCGCCTCAACCGGGCCGATGTTCCGTACTCCAGAACCGCCGAACTCCTCGGCATCAGTGTTGAGCAGCTCGGTCCACTGCCCCGACCACGGCATTCCCACCCGGTAGCCCTCGTGCGGCGAACCGGAGAAGTTCGCAACGCAGACAAGAGGATTTCCCTGCGTGTCCCACCGGATGAAGGACAAGGTGTTGTGGGCGCCGTCATTCTCGTCGATCCATTGGAATCCTGAAGGATCGTTATCACGCGCATACAGTGCCGGCGTCTGCCGGTAGATGGAGTTGAGAGACCTGACCATCTCTTGCACGCCCTTATGCGGGATTGTGTCCGACAGCCACCAATCCAGTCCGTACTGTTCGGACCACTCCGACTCCTGGGCAAACTCGGTACCCATGAAGATCAGCTGCTTGCCCGGATGCGCCCACTGGAAAGCTAGATATGCGCGGACGTTGGCCAGCTGCTGCCACCGGTCGCCGGGCATTTTCCGAAGCAGTGAGCCCTTCCCGTGCACGACCTCGTCGTGGCTGATCGGAAGCATGAAGTTTTCGGTGTAGGCGTACACCATGGAGAAGGTAGCTTTGCCGTGATGGTGCACACGGTTGATCGGATCCTCGGCGATGTACTGCAAGGAATCATGCATCCACCCCATGTTCCATTTGATTCCGAAGCCCAGCCCGCCCTGTGAGGTTGGACGGGTAACGCCATCGAAGGCCGTTGATTCCTCGGCGATCATCACGATGCCCGGCACACGCTTGTAGGCGGTCGCATTGACCTCCTGGAGGAAAGAGATTGCCTCAAGGTTTTCACGGCCGCCAAACCTGTTCGGCTGCCATTGACCGTCCTCGCGTGAATAGTCCAGGTACAGCATTGAGGCGACTGCATCGACTCTCAACCCGTCGATGTGGAATTCTTCCAGCCAGTACAAGGCATTGGCCACCAGGAAATTACGCACTTCCCGTCGACCGTAATCAAAGATCAGCGTGCCCCAGTCCGGATGCTCGCCCAGCTGAGGGTTGCCGTGCTCGTAGAGAGTGTCGCCGTCGAACCGGGCGAGAGCCCATTCGTCCTTCGGGAAGTGGGCCGGCACCCAGTCCATGATGACGCCGATACCCGCCTGGTGCAGCTTGTCCACAAGGTATTTGAAGTCGTCCGGGTGCCCGAAACGGGCGGTCGGCGCGAAGTAGGACGTCACCTGGTAGCCCCATGACCCGCCGAACGGGTGCTCAGCGACCGGCATCAGCTCGACGTGGGTGAATCCCTGCCACTGCAGGTACTCAACCAGTTGTTCGGCGAGCTGCTTGTAGTCCAGCCCCAGCCGCCAGGACCCAAGGTGCACTTCGTAGACGCTCATCGGACCGTTGTGTGGATCCTTGGAAGCGCGATCCTTGATCCACTCGTCATCTCCGAATACGTAGCGGGACTCCACCACCCGGGACCCGGTAAGCGGCGGAATTTCCGTGCCTCGTGCCATGGGATCGGCTTTCTCACGCCATTGCCCGTCACGACCAAGGATTTCGAACTTGTAGCGGGCGCCCGCCTCTGCTCCCGGAACGAAGAGCTCCCAAATTCCGGAGCTACCGAGCGACCTCATAGCGTGGACCGAGCCGTCCCAGCCGTTGAAGTCGGCCTTGACCCGGACCGACTGGGCATTCGGAGCCCATACAGCAAAGCTGACCCCAGCGATGTCACCGAGCGCGGAAGCGTAGCGGCGTACATGAGCACCCAGAGCCGTCCACAGGGTCTCGTGCCTTCCTTCCGCAAGTAGGTGCATATCGATTTCGCCCAGAGTGGGCAGGAAGCGGTAGGCATCGTCGACCATTTGGGGAGCGCCGTCATACACCACTTCCAAGCGGTAGTCCGGGACGTGTCCGGGCAGCTCAGGTTCAACAGTGCCAACCCAGATGCCGTTGTGTTCATGGCTCAGCTCGGTCCGGCCACTGCCGGTCACCACAGTGACGCTCTCCGCGAGCCGGCGAAGGGTGCGGATGGTTACGTGCCCGTGTTGGTCCAGGTGGGCTCCGAGTACTGCATGCGGCTGGTAGTACCGCCCTTCGGACACCTGCTGAAGGACATCCGGATCCACCTGGATAGGATCACCGGAAGGTGCGGTGGCGACAGGCTGGTCCTGCGCCGCCGCCGTCGCGCCCGCATCCTCAGGGGAATCCTGATTCGATGCTTCTTCTTTGGCGGACCCGCCGCCCTTGAGCATTCGTCGAACTGCTGACACGGGTACGTCCACCCAATCTGGTCGGTTTCTCAATTCGTACACCACCTCGTAGAGTGCCTTGTCAAGCCATAGCCCACGGAAAAGGGAGCCGGCGCGATCGACCGTTGTTCCAGCCTCACTGGAATAGCCGTCGAGGAAGGCAGTCACTGAATCCGTTGCCCAGGCCTCAGCGGCCGATGGCGAGACTACCGCTTCGTGTACGCCCACTCCTGCCGCGTACTCCAAAGAACGCACGAGCCCGACGACGTCGCGCACAGGAACATCCGGCACGCTTCGTTCGGATGCCGGCCGCAGCGGTTCACCTTCAAAGTCGAGGACGAGCCATTTACTTCCGCGCGTTGCAAGAATCTGCCCTAGGTGCAGATCCGCATGGATGCGTTGAAGTTCGGGAAGTTCTTTCAATCCCTGCACTTCGCCGATGACTGCCTGGATCTGCTCGTCGTATGGTCCTACGGTGGCCCCAGCCTCACGCCACGCCCACTCGATACGGCTGGCCAGGGACTGCCGAAACTCAGCCGACTCCTGTTCGGTTGCGGCGCGGCTCCCGAAGGCCTGTGCGAGCTGATTGTGGATGCGTGCGATGACCCGTCCGAGCTCACCCGCCTCCGTGGTGAACGGTTGTCCCGCTTCCAAGGCGGTGACGGCCTGCCGCCAGGCATCCTTGCTGCCCGGAATGAATTCCCGAAGCACGCTGAGATGCCCGGTGACCCATTCATCAGCGGACCTGGTGTCCTGCCAACTGCCCATCACCCAACCGAAAGTCTGCGGTACGTCGGTTGATCCGGCATCGGTGAGTTTTGCGCTCACCAGGACATCAGGGCTCTCCCCGGCTGCGAGGACCCGGAAGAATTTCAGGATGGTCGGCGTCCCACCGGAGGAAATGACCACGGAGGTGTTCGACTGTTCGCCGCCGAGCACCGAGATATCAGCCGACGCAGGGACGCTGGGAGAGGAACCGAAGTCGCCGAGTGAGGTTGCCCTGGTTCGGCCGTCATCCGTGCCGCCCTGAGTGCGGATGAGCTCGAGCCACGCGGCAATGAATACGGGATCATGGGTGCCGTCGTAGACGTACCTGCGTCCCAGTTCGGCGTGGTCGGTCTCTCCGAGCAGCGCCGACTCCGCCCCCTTGAGGGGCTCCGACCGAAAAGTAAGCGGCACATTGACGACGTCCAGCCGTCTTCCGGACTCAACCGCAACGAGATGCACCTCCAACCCCACTTCATCCGCCGGGTCCTCCAACCGGACACCACCGGCGCGGCTCAGGGATATCTCCCTGCCTTTCGAAGGGAACCAGCGCTGGGTGGGCATCCAGGCCGTGAGCAGTTCGGGAACGGATGACGTCGATACGGCCATTACTCTACTGCCTTCGAGATAGGAATTACGGGCATCGCTTCGGTATGCGGAGAGGCCACATTGGAACTGGCCGAACGCAACCGCAGCCAGTAGAAGTCATGGCTGCCCAGCGTCAGGGTGAGATCGCCGTCATCGCCGAACGCCGGGAACGGGGTACCGCCGAAGAGATCACGCAGTCCCCTGCCCGAGTACTCCGGCAGGTGCAGCCGTGCTGCTACCGGATGCTGCGACAGGTTGAACACGCACAGGATCACCTCCGGCTGCTCCCCTTCAGGGTTGTCGGCCGGAACTTCACGGATGAACGCGAGCACCGGCTCGGCCTCAGTGGGTACGTTGCGATAAGAGCCAAGACCGAACGCGGGGTGGGATCGCCGCACCGCGAGCATCTGCCGCATCCAGTGAAGCAACGAACTCGAGCTTGCGAGCTGCGCTTCGACGTTCACATGGTTGTAGTGATAAACGAGCGATTGAACCACCGGAAGGTAAAGCTTGCCGGGATCGGCGGTCGAGAAGCCCGCGTTCCTGTCCGGGTTCCATTGCATGGGCGTTCGGGAGGCATCGCGGTCCTCAAGCCAGATGTTGTCTCCCATGCCGATCTCATCGCCGTAGTACAGGAACGGGCTGCCTGGCAGGGAGAGCAGCAGTGCATGGATGAGTTCCACTTCCGCCCGCGAGTTGTCCAGCAGCGGCGAAAGACGACGCCGGATACCGATATTGGCGCGCATCCGGGAATCAGGTGCGTACCAGCCAAGCATCGCTTCGCGTTCCTCGTTAGTCACCATCTCCAGCGTGAGTTCATCATGGTTCCGCAGGAAGGTTCCCCACTGGGCACCGGCCGGGATGTCAGGCGTCTCGGCCATCGTCTCGATGATCGGGGCTGCTTTCTGGTCCCGCAGGGCGTAAAAGAGCCGCGGCATGATCGGAAAGTGAAAGCACATGTGGCACTCTGCGCCCTCTTCGTCACCGAAGTACTCCACAACCTCGTCGGGCATCTGGTTTGCTTCAGCGATGATGACGCGTCCGGGATAGTTCTCGTCCACCATGGCCCGTAGTTCCTTGAGGAAGGTGTGAGTGGCGGGAAGGTTCTCGCAGTTGGTTCCCTCCTCTTCGAAGAGGTAGGGAATGGCATCTGCCCGGAAGCCGTCAATCCCCTGGTCCAGCCAGAACCGCACGACGTCGAACAGTGCCTCCGTCACCTTCGGGTTCTCGAAGTTGAGGTCAGGCTGGTGGCTGAAGAACCTGTGCCAGAAGAACTGCCGACGGACTGGATCGAAAGTCCAGTTGGACTCCTCCGTGTCAACGAATATGATCCGGGCGTCCTGGTACTTCTCGTCGGTGTCGCTCCACACGTAGAAGTCGCCGTACGGCCCGTCCGGGTCTGTGCGCGACTCCTCGAACCACTGGTGTTTGTCGGAAGTGTGGTTCAGCGGGAGGTCGATGATGACACGAACGCCACGTGCGTGCGCTTCGGCCACCAGCCGCTTGAAGTCGCTCAGGCTGCCAAACTCGTCGAGCACATCATAGTAATCCGCGATGTCATAGCCGCCATCACGCAGCGGGGACTTGAAGAACGGTGGAAGCCAGAGGCAGTCGACTCCGAGCCACTGCAGATAGTCGAGTTTGTCGATCAGGCCGGTGAAATCCCCGGAGCCATCGCCGTTCGCGTCGGCGAAACCTCGAACCAACACTTCATAGAACACGGCCTTGCGGTACCAGTGCGGGTCATGTGCAAGGCCTGGGGCATGCAGCTGAAACGGATTCGCCACTAACGAGTCCTCCTGACGGAAAGGATGTGAGCCGGTTCCACGTGAGCATCCAGCCTGACATAGTTGTGTGCTCCCCACTGCCAGCTTTGGCCGGTGATGAGGTCATCCACCCAGAAGGTGCCATCCTCATTCCAGTCGCCGTCCGCAAGACCGAGGGCACCGAGGTTGAGGGACACGGTGGACTCCCGTGCGCTGTGCGGATCAACATTGACGACAACGATGAGTGTGTCCTTTTCCTGGCCATTCTCCCCCAGGCCTTCCTTGTGCTTGGAGAAAACCAGGGTGGCCTCGTCCGTGCTGCTGTGGACCGTGAGGTTCTCGAGATCACCGAGTGCCGGATGGGAGCGGCGGATCTCATTCAACCGCGTAAGGAAGGGTGCGAGGCTTCGCCCCTGAGCTTCGGCGGCTTCGTAGTCACGGGGACGGTACTCGAACTTTTCATTGTCGATGTACTCCTCCGCACCCGGCCGGGCAACGTGTTCGTATAGCTCATAGCCGGCGTACACACCCCAGAGCGGGCTCGCCATGGAGGCAAGCACGGCCCTCACCTTGAACGCTGCCGGCCCACCGTACTGGAGGTACTCGGTGAGGATGTCCGGTGTGTTCACAAAGAAGTTGGGGCGGAAGAACGCCGCAGTGTCCCGGCTGACCTCGGTGAAGTACTGCTCCAACTCCTCCTTGGTGTTGCGCCAGGTGAAGTAGGTGTAGGACTGCTGGAAGCCTGCCCGTCCGAGGGCATGCATCATGGCCGGCCGCGTGAACGCCTCGGCCAGGAACACGACATCGGGATGTTTCCTGTTCACCTGCGCGATGAGCCATTCCCAGAACTGCACCGGCTTGGTATGGGGGTTGTCCACGCGGAAAATACGGACGCCGTGGCTCACCCACAGCAGAACTATGCGCACCACCTCGTTGTAGATGCCGTCCGGATCATTGTCGAAATTGATCGGATAGATGTCCTGGTACTTCTTCGGCGGGTTCTCGGCGTAGGCGATAGACCCGTCCACGCGTGTGGTGAACCACTCGGGGTGTTCCGTGACCCAGGGATGGTCAGGCGAAGCCTGCAGCGCAAGGTCCAGGGCCACTTCGAGGTTCAGGTCATGAGCCCGCTGGACAAAGGCGTCGAAGTCCTCGAAAGTTCCCAGATCCGGGTGGATGGCGTCATGACCACCCTCCGGACCGCCGATTGCCCACGGGGAACCGGGATCCCCCGGCCCTGCGTTCAAGGTGTTGTTCGGGCCTTTGCGGTGCGTTTTACCGATCGGGTGGATCGGAGGGAGGTAGACGACGTCGAAACCCATCTGTGCAACAGCGGGGAGCCTTTGGGCTGCGGTGACGAAGTTTCCCGAGGTCCACTCTGCGGCGCCGGGGTCATAACTGGCGCCTTCTGAGCGCGGGAAGAACTCGTACCAGGCGCCCCGGCCGGCAGCCTCGCGCTCCACGAGGATCGGGTACGCACGGGACGGCGTCACCAGAGCCCGCAACGGCTCACGCTCGACCGCTGCGCGAATGTCCGGGGCGTGCCCGGCGGCGAGACGCTCATCAATGGGCAACTCCCGGTTCCGGAGCCGCTCCGCGGTGGCGAGGAACAGGTCCTTCTCCGGCGCGGGCCGGGAGGAAGACTGGGAGGTGAAGAGCACCGCCCCCTCTTCGAGCATCAGCTCGACGTCGACGCCCACTTCAATTTTTACGGTGGCGTTATGGTGCCAGGTTTCATACAGATCACTCCAGCCCTCGATCAGGAAGGAATGAAGCCCGACGGCGGCTGGCCGGAGCCGGCCTTCATAGTGATCCGTTCCCATCCCGAGCGGCGCCAGCCGTACCCGCTGCACTTCCGCGCCCTGTGGGTCGAGCAGTACTGCCGATACACCGAGTTGGTCGTGGCCCTCCCGGAAAACCGTTGCTCCCACCACAATGTCGGATCCCGGTACGGCCTTCGAGGGGAACAAGCCGCCCTCGACCACCGGAGACACCTTGGTGATGGGAATCCGTCCGAACCGTAAATCTTCGCTCATGGATGCGCCTGCCCTTTTTCGTGTCGCCTCGCTCGAAGTGGTCACAGACTAGACGTTATCCATTATCGCGTCAGATTGCTAAGGCGACTTTCTAAAGGGGACAAGTGTTGCACTTCACATTGCAAGCGTTTACGCACATGAGGGGCCAAGACGTACTCCGGCTCGGAAATGTACGCTAACCTACCCAACGTGAAGGCAATCCGTAGGTTTACTGTCCGTACCGTTCTTCCGCCGAGCATCGCTCCCCTAGGTAAGCTGGCTGGCAATCTGCGCTGGTCCTGGCATTTGCCTACTGCGAGACTGTTCCATGACATCAATCCCGAGGCGTGGGAATCCAGCGGCCACGATCCCGTCCAGTTCCTCGGATCCATCACCCGGGAGCAGCTGAAGCGTATTGCCGCGAACCAGGAACTGGTGTCGCGGATTCAGGATCTCGGAGCTGACCTGGAGCAGTACCTGTCAGAGCCACGGTGGTACCAATCGCTCGGTGAGGACGCACCCAAGTCCATCGCCTACTTCTCCCCTGAGTACGGCATCAGCGCTGTGCTTCCCCAGTATTCCGGCGGCCTCGGCATTCTGGCCGGTGACCACCTCAAGGCGGCATCCGACCTGGGCGTGCCGCTGGTCGGTGTCGGGCTTCTTTACCAAGCGGGCTACTTCAAACAGTCCCTCTCCCGCGACGCATGGCAGCAGGAAACCTATCCCGTCCTCGACCCGGACGGACTCCCCCTTACGCTCCTCCGTGAGGAGGACGGCGCCGCTGCAACGGTAGTGCTCCCGCTTCCCAACGGGCGTGAGCTGCGCGCCCACATCTGGAGGGCCGACGTCGGGCGCGTTCCGTTGCTGCTCCTAGATTCCAATGTTCCAGGCAATGACGAAGCGGCGCGCAACGTCACCGACCGCCTGTACGGCGGCGGCGGCGACCAGCGTCTGCAGCAGGAACTGCTGCTGGGTATGGGCGGAGTGAAGGCACTGCGCATCTTCGAGCGGCTGACCGGGCTTCCCGCCCCCGAGGTCTTCCACACCAACGAGGGACACGCCGGGTTCCTCGGCATTGAGCGCATCCGCGAGCTCATGGACTCCTCCAATGAGCAGCCGATGTCCTGGGAGGAAGCTCTGACAGCCGGCCGCGCATCCACGGTCTTCACCACACATACCCCGGTTCCGGCCGGTATTGACCGATTTGAACGGGCACAGATCCAGCATTTCTTCGATGCCGGGCTGGCGCCTTCCGTTCCCACCGAGCGTGTCCTCGAACTGGGAGCAGAAAATTACGACGGCGGTGACGGGTCGAAGTTCAATATGGCGGTCATGGGCCTGCGGCTGGCGCAGCGCGCCAACGGTGTTGCCAAGCTGCACGGCGAGGTGTCACGCGAAATGTTCTCGGGACTATGGCCGGGCTTCGACTCCCGGGAAGTTCCCATCACCTCGGTGACGAACGGCGTCCACGTACCCACCTGGGTGGACCCCCTCATCGCCGACTTCGCCCGGGAGAACTTCGGCGCGGAATCCGTGCTGGACCCGCAGTGGGCACGCGTGTATGACGTTGAGGACGCCGACATCTGGCGGCTGAGGCGGATCATGCGCTCCAACCTCATCGATGATGTCCGCTCCCGGTTGCGGTCTTCCTGGAAGAAGCGCGGCGCAGCCGACGCCGAGCTGGCCTGGACGGATAGTGTCCTCGACCCGGACGTGCTCACCATCGGATTCGCGCGCCGCGTACCCACCTACAAGCGGCTCACCCTGATGCTGCGCGATGCAGACCGCCTCAAGGCGCTTCTGCTGCACCCCACCA
Source organism: Arthrobacter vasquezii (assembly GCF_029455255.1). Lineage (NCBI taxonomy): Bacteria > Bacillati > Actinomycetota > Actinomycetes > Micrococcales > Micrococcaceae > Arthrobacter > Arthrobacter vasquezii. The sequence continues at coordinate 9,709 of NZ_JAROKN010000011.1, forward strand.
ATCCCATCCAGCTCGTCATCGCAGGAAAGTCGCACCCCGCCGATGAGCAGGGCAAGCGCATGATCCAGGACCTCGTCCGGTTCACTGACGACCCCGAGGTGCGCCACCGGATTGTGTTCCTGCCGAACTACGACATCGCCATGGCACGCACACTGTTCCCGGGTTGCGATGTGTGGCTCAACAACCCCCTCCGCCCGCTCGAGGCGTGCGGGACGTCCGGGATGAAGTCAGCCATCAACGGTGGGCTCAACCTGTCGGTGCTGGACGGCTGGTGGGATGAAATGTACGACGGCGACAACGGCTGGGCAATCCCGACCGCCAACAACGGTGCCTCCGCCGACGAGCGTGACGACATCGAGGCAGCAGCCCTGTATGACCTCATCGAAGAGCAGGTGGCTCCCCGCTTCTACAGCACGGTCCGCGCACCGGGCGTAAGCGCTGCCGGTCCCTCGTCACCGTCCAGCGACGGCGTCCCGCATCAGTGGGTGTCGATGATCAAGCACACCATGGCGAAGCTGGGCCCTGCGGTTTCCGCCGAGCGCATGCTCCAGGACTATGTAGGCCAGCTGTACCAGCCCGCCTGCCGTGCAGGACGACTGGCAGTCCGCGACGGCTACAGCTCGGCGAAGCAGATGGCCTCCTGGCGTTCGAAGATCAAGGACGGCTGGTCTGCCGTGCAGGTTGAACACGTTGACTCGCTTGGTGTGTCCGAGGAACCACAGATCGGAGACACGCTCACCGTCAACGCCTACGTCTCGCTGGGTAGCGTAGGGCCCGAAGACGTGTCGGTGGAAGTGGTCTACGGCCGCGCCTCCGATAGTGACGACCTGAGCGAGGTAGCCGTAGCGGATCTTCAGGTTGGCGAGGATCTGGGCCGCGGACGGTTCCTGTTCAGTGGAGAGATTGTCATTGACCACTCCGGCTCGTTCGGGTACACCGTCCGCGTGCTGCCCCAACACGAGAGCCTTGCTTCCCGGGCTGAACTTGGACTCGTGGTGAACGCCTAAACGCGATAGACAGTTACTGAGTTCGCCGCCGCGGTGTCCGTTTCTCCTCCACAGAGACGGGCACCGCGGCGTTTTGCGTTGGCATCCGCTGTGGTGAACCGCAGCTCGAACATCTGGTTCTGACTCTCGGGGAAACCCAGCCCATGCAGTGCTGCTGCCGTGGGAAGAACCAGGCTGCGGTCCTCCAGATGTCCATTGACCACAATCAGACCGTCGAGGTCCCCGCCGGGCGATCCAAGCAGCAGCTGGACGGTCCGGCACTCAGGATCCGACCATTGCTCCTGGCGCATCGGCTCGCCGTCCGCGTTGAACCAGAGCAGGTACGAGGTATCTTCCCGCGCGGGGTATCCGGCGGGCTGCTCGGTGAGGAACTCCCGGCGGATACGCAGCAGTTCGCGTGTTGCCGTGAGCATGCCGCGAGCGTCCTCGTTGTGGTTCCAGTGGACCCACGCCAGTTCATTGTCCTGGCAGTAAGCGTTGTTGTTCCCATGCTGGGTGCGGCCGAACTCATCGCCGGCCGTGATCATCGGGACCCCGAGCGCGAGCAGCTGCGTAGCCATCAGGTTCCGGGCTGTGAGGGAACGGGCGGCAAGAATGGCCTCCTGCTCCGTTGGTCCCTCGACACCGTGGTTGTAGCTGCGGTTGTCGTTGTGTCCGTCGCGGTTGGCCTCGCCGTTGGCCTCGTTGTGCTTCCGGTTGTAGGCCGTCAGGTCCGCCAGAGTGAAGCCGTCGTGGGCGGTGACGAAGTTGATTGAAGACACCGCCGTCCGACCGGACCGGCCGAACACCTCGGCTGAGCCGGCCAGACAACTGGCCAGGCGTGCCACGGTGCCGCCGCGCCGTCCCTCGGCCAGGGCCGCCTGGTCCGACAGCCAGAAGTCGCGGGCGGTGTCCCGGAAGCGGTCGTTCCAGTCCGCCCAGCCCTGGGGAAAGTTTCCCGTCTGCCAGCCGTTGTAGCCGACGTCCCACGGTTCAGCAATCAGCTTGACACCGCTGAGCACGGTGTCTGCGGCGATGGCGATCAGCAGGGGGTGCCGCGGCGTGAACTGGTGGCTTTCATCCCGGCAGAGGGCGACGGCGAGGTCAAAGCGGAAGCCATCGATCCCGAACTCGTCGACCCAGTACCGCAGAGAGTCCAGCGCGAACTGAATTACGCGCGGTTCGGTGAAATTGACCGTGTTTCCGCAACCGGTGGTGTCGAGGTAACGGCCGTCGTCGTGGTGGCGGTAGTACTTCATCTCACTCAGCCCGCGCCAGCAGAGTGCGGGACCGCCCTGCGGGCCCTCGGCGGTGTGGTTGTAGACGACATCGAGGATGACCTCGATCCCGGCCTCGTGGAGGAGCCGGACCATGCCCTTCAGCTCGTCCTGCACCGCTTTTGGTCCAGCCTCGCGTGCGGCCTCAGTGGCGTACTCCGGGTGAGGCGCGAAAAACCCGAGCGTGTTGTAGCCCCAGTAGTTGCTCAGCCCGAGCGGTTCCAGGTGGGGCTCATCAATGTGGAAGTGGATCGGCAGGAGCTCAACGGCTGTAACTCCAAGCTCCAACAGGTGCCGGATCATTGCCGGATGAGCCAGGCCCGCGTAAGTGCCGCGGAGCTCCTCAGGCACATCCGGGTGCAGCTGCGTGAGACCTTTGACGTGCGCCTCGTAAATAACGCTGTCCCTCCAGCGGGTACCCGGACGGCGGGATGAGCCCCAGTTGAACGCCTGATCGACCACTACGGAGAAGTAGACCGGGTTTTCATCCACCCGGACGGTGTCGATGGCGCGGCCGTACGGGTCCAGCAACAGCTGCGATGTGCCGGGCTCACCCTGCAGCGGCGCATCGTCAGGCCAGAACGCGTACCTGGAGGATTCGCCCATCCCCTCCACCAAACCGTGGTGAACCCCGTCCGTGAGTTCCGGAAGCACAACGGCGTTCCAGCTGCCCTGAGAGTCCTGATAATGAACCGCCACTGTATCTAGGTCAGGTGCGTACACGGCCACGTCGAACAGGTTCGACTGGTTTCCGGCGCACCGGCGGACCCCCAGCGGGAAAGCTTGGGAACGTTGGGTGATCTCGGTGGTCAGGCTCATAGGGGGAATTCGTTTCCTAACGGGCTTCGGCCGCCCGCTGACGCGAGATTTCATAGAGACTGATGCCCACAGCCATAGAAGCGTTCAGAGATTCCATGGCGGAGTCAATCGGAATGGACACGATTTGGTCGCAGTTCTCCCGCACCAGCCGTGACAGGCCCTTGCCCTCTGAACCCACCACCAGGCATACAGGCTCGACGCCGAGGGTGATTTCCGGCAACGAGACGTCGCCATCCCCGTCCAGCCCCAGAACAAAAATGCCCATGTCCTTGAAGGATTTCAGGGTGGAGTTCAGGTTGCCTACCCGGGCAACCGGTACCCGCACAGCCGCTCCGGCACTCGTTTTCCAGGCGGAAGCCGTCACACCGACCGAGCGCCGTTCCGGCACAAGAACGCCGTGGCCGCTGAACGCGGACAGCGACCGGATGATGGCGCCGAGGTTACGGGGGTCAGTGATGCCGTCCAGCGCCACGAACAGCGGCGCCTGGCTGATGTGCCCCTTCTTCCATTTGGCGATGGTCTCGCTGGCGAGGTCGAGGCCGTCTGCGTATTCATACGGCGGAATCTGCAGCATCATGCCCTGGTGAACGGAGCCGTCCGCGAGACGGTCCAGCTCAGGCTTACCCGTTTCCATGAGGGGAATGCCGCGCTCTGTTGCTAGCTTGAGCGACTCACGGACGCGGTCATCCACGTCGATCCGGATGGCGACATACAGTGCCTTGGCAGGGATGCCGGCCCGTAGCGCTTCCACGACGGCGTTCCGCCCGGTGACGTACTCTTCCCCCGGCTTTGCCTTGGCCCGGCCGGGAGCTGCCCTCCCAGCAAGCCGCTTTGCGGCGGAGCGCTCAGCCAACTGCTTGCTCTTGTGCGACTTGTGGTACGGGCGGTCTTCAGCCTTGGGCGTGGGCCCCTTGCCCTCAAGCGACTTCCGTCCGTGGCCGCCCGTGCCGATGGTGGGACCCTTCTTGGTCTTGCGGATAGCACCAGGACGTCCGTGGGGGTTGGCCATGGGGAAACACCTTCAGATAGGGGACTTGCGTCAGTCCAGTTTACGCGGGCGGATGCCTGGTCACTCCCCTGCCGATTTTCGGGACCGTCAGTCGCGGGAGAGGCTCCAGCGCGCACCGTCCGGAGAGTCCTCGACCACGACGCCGGCTCCCGCCAGTGCGTCCCGGATGGCATCCGCCCGGGCCCAATCCCTGGCTGCGCGGGCCGAGGCGCGTTCGCTGAGCTGCGATCGGATCAGGGCGTCGAGGGCTCCGTGTTCCGGGCTCTCCCGGTTCCCTTCGGCCGACCTCGCATCATCAAGCCCCAGCGCAGCGGTCATGGCGGTGACTGCGGCTGCTGCCCGGGCGGCGCCGTCGTCGTCCTTGTTTGCCAGCGCCGAATTGCCGGCACGCACCGTCTCGTGGAGGACAGCGAGTGCGCGGGGAACATTCAGATCCTCGTCCATGGCCTCGGCGAAGGCCTCCGGTAGGTCCTGCCACTGCGGCGCGCTCCCCGCGTCACTCGACTTTGCTGTACCCGCCTTCGCAAGGAACCCGTCAATGCGTTCGACGGCGGCAGCAGCCTCCTGGAGCGACGTGGGCCGGTAGTCCAGAACGGAGCGGTAATGCGCCTGGCCCAGGTAGTAGCGAACTACCCTGGCGTCGGCGAGCTGCAGCATCTCATCCGGGCTGATGGTGTTACCCACCGACTTGGACATTTTCTCGCCCTCGTAGGTCACCATCCCGTTGTGCATCCAGAACCGGGCGAAGGCATGCCCTGCGGCCTGCGACTGCGCCATCTCGTTCTCGTGATGGGGGAAGCGCAGGTCCAGGCCGCCGCCGTGGATGTCGAACTCGGCGCCAAGGTACTTGGTCACCATCGCAGAGCACTCAAGGTGCCAGCCGGGACGGCCCGGGCCCCACGGACTGGGCCACGCCGCCGTCTCCGGTTCGCCCTCTTTCCAACCCTTCCAGAGAGCGAAGTCACGTGGGTCTTTCTTGCGGTTGCTGAACTGCGCTTCGACATCCGGTGCGGCCTGCATGTCATCAACGTCCTGGTTGGTGAGGCTGCCGTAAGCAGGCCAGGACCGCACATCGAAGTAGACGTCACCTGAGCCGTCCGCAGCCGGATACGCATGGCCGCGGTCGATGAGTTGCCCGATGAGCTGGTGCATTTCCAGGATGTGCCCGGTGGCGCGGGGTTCATAGGTGGGCCGCTGCACGCCTAGGGTGTCATACGCCTTAAGGAACTCCTGCTCGTAGCGGTAGGCCAATGCCCACCACTCTTCGTTGGGCACAGCGTCCGGATCTGTGGGCACTTCCTCGAAGGAGGCTTTGGACTTGGCAAGGATTTTGTCATCAATGTCCGTGACGTTCCGGACCACGGTCACCGCGTAACCGCGGATACGCAGCCAGCGGGTGAGCTGGTCGAAGGCGATTGCGGAACGGACGTGCCCCACATGCGGCATCCCCTGGACGGTGGCCCCGCAATAGTAGACCCGCGCTTCCCCGGGATGTACCGGTGTGAACTCTCGGATTACTGCCGTTGCGGTGTCATAGAATCTCAGGCTCACCGATCCAGACTACCGAATCGGGCGGCACCGGCCGGCAGCCGCCGGCGAAGTGTCAGAGCTGAACGACGACGGCGGTGGCGATCGCCGCTATTCCCTCACCACGGCCAGTGAAACCCAGTCCGTCGCTGGTGGTTGCCGAGACGCTGACCAATGCTCCGATCGCCGCAGAGAGGAGCGCTTCCGCTTCCGGGCGGCGGGGCGTGAACCGCGGACGGTTCCCAACCAGCTGGACGGCGACATTGCCAATTTCAAAGCCAGCGGCGCGAACAATCCGGGCGGCTTCCGTCAGGAGCAGGACGCCGGACGCACCGGCATATTCGGGACGGTCGGTGCCGAAGTTGGTGCCGAGGTCGCCTGTTCCTGAGGCAGAGAACAGGGCATCGGCTGCTGCGTGCGCAACGGCGTCGCCGTCGGAATGGCCGGCCAGCCCGCGCTCGCCCGGCCATTGAAGCCCGGCCAGCCACAGCGTGCGCGGCTGGTCATCGGGCGCAAAGGCATGGACGTCGATGCCGATACCGGTGCGTGGAAGATTAGCGCTCACTGCTGCTCCCCTGCGTGTTCGCGAGCCCGGCGCACAAGCGCTTCGGCGAGCATCAGATCAAGGGGCGTAGTGACCTTGAAGGCCTCGGGGTGGCCCTCAACTACACGAACAGGCACCCCGAGTGACTCGACTAGCATCGCGTCGTCGGTGATGTCGGCATCGCTCGTTTCCGAATGCACACGCCGCAGGAGCTGCAGAGTAAATCCCTGCGGCGTTTGGATCGCCCGCAGTCCGGCGCGAGCTGGGGTAGCCGCAACCCAGCCGTCGCTCACGCTCTTGATGGTGTCAGCTACCGCGACACCCGGAGTGACCGCTTCTGCGCCGTCCATGAGCGTCTGCAACACACGCCGGAATACTTCTGGTGGCGTCAGTGCGCGAGCCGCGTCATGAACTAGCACGTACCGGACCGTTGAAGGGAGGGTGGATAAGCCCGCTCGCACTGATGCCTGACGTGTCACGCCCCCCTCAACTACGGTCACCGATGGCCCGCCGGAGTGATCAACTACTGCCCGCAAAGTATCGTCGCCAGGCGGGAGAACAACGCACACGTGGGCATCAATTCGAGATGCCAGACATGCTCGGAGGGCGTGCTCCAAGATGGTGGCGTCGCCGATACGCACTTGCGCTTTGGGAACGCCCATTCCGAGGCGGCTACCGGAACCAGCCGCAACAAGAACAATGGCTTGCTTAGGATTCACCACTAACCAGACGATACGCCAATAGTTTGCCAAGCACGCAGAGCGTAGTGCTTGTGTGCTCGCAGGACCATAGGTCGGAACCTCTGGTCCTGCCATAGTGATTTGCTTCGCCGGCGCGGGCGTGGGGTTGTTCCTAGCGGTTATTGCCATCTTCGCTGCCTTGGTCTCCGCTACCACGCCTTGGATTATCGCCGCTTGCGCGGCTAGGGGAGTGTCAGGTTGGGAGTGGCACCGCGAGCTATCTCGACGAGCGCGAACTTGAGAAAATAAGCACTGCTGCTCGCAAGGATCCTCGCTCAGGATTGTGTGCGAAGGCCCCTTGCGAGCAGCAGCCCGGCCATAAGAAAAGGACCGCAGCTATGCGGTCCTTTTCTTTCCTGCTAGGAAGCCAGTACCTCGTCGAGTACCGTAGCTGCCTTCTCTTCGTCTGTTTTCTCCGCCAGGGCCAGCTCGGAGATCAGGATCTGGCGAGCCTTCGCCAGCATCCGTTTCTCACCGGCAGACAGACCGCGATCGTGATCGCGGCGCCAGAGGTCCCGAACTACTTCGGCAACCTTGATGACGTCTCCCGATGCGAGCTTCTCCAGGTTTGCCTTGTACCGGCGTGACCAGTTGGTAGGCTCCTCCGTGAATTCAGCCCGGAGTACGTCGAAGACGTGCTCAAGACCTTCCTTGCCCACAACATCACGTACGCCGACAAGGTCAACGTTCTCTGCTGGAACTTCAATGGTCAGATCACCCTGTGCCACCTTGAGCTTGAGATACATCTTCTCTTCGCCCTTGATGGTGCGCATCTTGATCTCTTCGATCTTCGCTGCGCCGTGGTGAGGGTAAACAACTGTTTCGCCGACCTCAAAAACCATGTGGATAAACCCCTTTCCCGCAGATCAGTTTATCACGGAAACGACACGCCGATGACGCGTTTACGCAGGTCAGCGGGGAGAAGAGCGACCAATTGGATATCATTCCGCTCTTGACGCAGAGCAAAATTGGTGCTTGCGAGGGTGCTTCCACCGGTCACCGGCGGCTGATGAACTTCGTTGAAATCCAACAATCACCCTCTTTGCCGATAGGCTGTTCACCAGTGTTGTCCGTCGGTCCGCGCGACCATACCCACAGGAGTTAGTGCCGTGAACAGTGCCCCGAAGAAACGAGTACAGCTGGCAGCTGCCGGAACCGCTGTACTGGCTCTCCTTGGAGCAACCGGCTGTTCCGCAGTGAATGAGCAGGCCACCACCATCGAGTATTCCGCCTCGGACGGAATCGTGGACCGCGTGGGCCCCGTGCTTCTGCGCAACATCCTCATCATCACGTCGGATGAGGGCGAGCCGGGAACCCTGCTGGGTACTCTCTTCAACGAGTCAGACTCCCCTGTCCAGGTAACGATTGACGGCGAGAATGAAAACTCGCAGGTCACCATCGACGCAAACGGCAAGTATGTCTTCGAAGACGAAGTGGGCGACGACGGCATTCTGGAAGGCATCAGCGAGATTCCTGGAGCGCTGGTTGACCTCGAATTCACCGTGAACTCCGAGAGCGAGAGTATCCGGGTGCCAGTCCTCGACGGAACGCTCGAGGAGTACCGCGAGTTTGTTCCCGGCGGTTACACCCCGCCGCCCACCCCCATCGAAGAAGTTGTTGAAGAAGAGGAAGAGCTTTAGGGCTCGTACTTGTAGCCCAGCCCCCGCACCGTCACAAGGTGCCGGGGGCTTGAAGGATCCGGTTCAATTTTTCCGCGCAGACGCTTCACATGGACATCGAGGGTCTTGGTGTCCCCCACATAGTCCGAGCCCCACACCCTGTCAATGAGCTGCCCGCGGGTCAGCACACGCCCGGAATTACGCAGCAGCATCTCGAGCAGCTCGAACTCCTTCAACGGCAGCGAAACCTGCTCCCCGCTGACACTCACAACGTGGCGCTCCACATCCATGCGGACCGGCCCAGCCGCGACAGTGCTTGAGACCAACTCTTCCGGCTCACCCTGCCTGCGCAGCACAGCGCGCACCCTGGCCACCAGCTCCCGTGATGAGTAGGGCTTGGTGACGTAATCATCGGCACCCAGTTCCAGTCCCACGACCTTGTCAATCTCTGAATCCTTGGCGGTCAGCATGATGACCGGGACGCTTGAGCGCTGCCGCAGCTGGCGGCATACTTCCGTACCGGAAAGGCCCGGCAGCTGGAGGTCGAGGAGGACCAGGTCCGCGCCCCCGCGGTCGAACTCGGTCAGCGCATCAAGCCCGTTGTCCACGACGACGGCGTCAAAGCCCTCCTTGCCCAGCAGGTAGGACAGGGGGTCGCTGAAGGATTCTTCGTCTTCAACGATCAGGATGCGGCTCACGCTTTCACTCCTTGATTCTGGACACTGCTGCCCTTGTCATTGCCGGCACTTTCGTGCCTGCTCTCCTGCACCGCGCCCGAGGTGACACTCGCCGCCGGCCCGGCGCCGTCGTCGTCGGCTGTTTCCATCTCCGGCAGACGGACGGTGAACGTGCTGCCCTGGCCCTGCTGCGACCACACCGTCACTTCACCGCCGTGATTCGACACCACATGCTTCACGATGCTCAGCCCGAGGCCCGTGCCGCCGGTCTGCCGTGAACGCGCCGCGTCGATGCGGTAGAAGCGCTCGAAGATCCGCTCCTGCTCCTCGGGAGTGATGCCCAGGCCCTGGTCCGTAACGGAAATCTGCGCCAGGCCGTCGCGTGAGCGCAGCCCAACACCCACCCTGGTTCCATCCGGCGAATAGCGGATGGCATTGTCGATCAGATTCCGGAAGGCGGTCATGAGGAGGTCCGGGTCTCCGTAGACCGGTGCGTCGATCTTTCCGCCGACCACGATGTCGATCTGCTTGCTCTCGGCGGGAAGCTTGTTGCGGTCCACTGCTTCGGCAATCACCGCATTGATATTGACGGCCTTGCCGCGGCGGACGACGTCGGTTCCCTGGAGCCGTGACAGCTCGATGATGTCCTGGACCAGGGCTGAGAGCCTGCCTGATTCCTTATGCATCCGTTGGGCGAACCGGCGGACGGCCACCTCGTCGGAGGCTGCATCATCAAGGGCTTCGGCGAGGAGGGAGATAGCACCGACGGGTGTCTTCAGTTCATGGGATACGTTCGCGACGAAGTCATTGCGGATCTCCTCGGTGCGGGTGATCTCGGTGCGGTCGTCCGCGAGGATGAGGATGTATTCCTCGCCGAGGGCCGCGATGCGGGCATGCACAATGATGGTGCCCTGCCCCAGCGGGCCGCGCGGCAGTTCCAGCTGGCGCTCCTCGATGACTCCGTCCCGGCGCACCCGTGCGGTGAGGTCAAGGAGTTCGCTGTGCACGATGGTGTGGCCGCGGACCAGACCGAAAGCGTACGCCGCAGGACTGGCGCGGACAACGCCGTCGATCCCGTCGACGATGACATACGCGCGGCCCACGACGGAAAGGACATCAGCAGCCCCTTTGGGGAGCACCGGCTCATCACTATCAAGGCGGGCACGGCGTTGCGCCTCGCTGGCCCGGAACGCCAGCATGCCGGCCACACCGATGGCGAGACCGACCAGCCCGGCCACGAGCATCAGCAGTACAGGATCCACGGATCCAGCTTAGGCCGTGAATGCACCCACCCCTGCTGATCCGGTGGCTTTGGACCGGTGGTTCAACTAACGTTCACCTAAAGATGCGTAACAGTTAAGGGGCAGCTGAAAACGTGCTGAACAGGACTGCGCATCTGCGCCCGTTCAGCACCTCAAAGGGAAAGGACGCCCACGTGCGTAAGGTTTTTCAGGCGGAGCTTCACCAAATCGGCGAAGAACTCATCGAGATCTCGAAGCTGGTTTCGGAGGCCATGCAGAAGGCCACCACAGCGTTCGAGGCAGCGGATACAGAGCTTGCACAGGAAGTCATCGCCGCGGATGCACGCATCGACTTCCTGCAGAACGACCTCGACGAACGCGCGATTGACGTACTCGCCCTCCAGGGACCGGTTGCAAGTGACCTGCGCATGATTGTGGGCGCCCTGCGAATGAGTGCGTCGCTTGAGCGGATGGGCGATCTCGCCCGGCACATCGCGCAATTGGCCCGCCTGCGCTTCCCGGAGAATGTGATTCCAGAGAGCATCCGGCCCACCTTCGTTGAGCTGGCGCAGCTCGACATTGCGATTGCCAACAAGGTCACCGAGTTGCTCGAAACGCGCAACCTCGAGCTGAGCCTCGAGATCAACACCCACAACGCGCGGATCAACGAGCTGCACGCGGGCGTCTTCAAGGCGGTTGCCGCTGCTGACTGGAATGCGTCCGCTCCTACCACCGTGGATGTCACCCTTGCCAGCCGGTACTTCGAGCGTTTCGCCGACCACGGCATCTCCGTTGCGCGTAAGGTCACCTACCTGGTCACCGGTGAGTGGCAGCCCAGCGCTCCGCTGAACTGATGCAACCACCGACGACGGCGGCCCGCTTCCTTTGGGAGGCGGGCCGCCGTCGTGGGTGGGTGCTGGGCGTCGCTCGGCTGCTAGTGCTTGGCTTTGCCCTGGTTGGCGACAGCTTCAATTGCGGCAGCGGCGGCGTCGGCGTCGAGGTAGGTACCACCGGCCTTGACGGGCTTGAGGTCCTCATCCAGTTCATAGACCAGCGGGATGCCGGTGGGGATGTTGAGGGAGGCGATGTCCTCATCACTGATGCCGTCGAGGTGCTTGACGAGGGCACGGAGGGAATTGCCGTGGGCGGCGATAAGGACGGTCTTGCCGGTCTTGATGTCAACGCTGATGTCCGATTCCCAGTACGGCAGGAACCGCTCGAGGACGTCCTTTAGGCACTCGGTGCGCGGAAGATCATCGCCGAGGTCCGCGTAACGGGGGTCATTGGCCTGGGAGTACTCGCTCGAATCGTCGAGCGGCGGCGGTGGCGTGTCATAGGAGCGGCGCCACTCCATGAACTGCTCCTCGCCGAACTCGGCGAGGGTCTGGGCCTTGTCCTTGCCCTGCAGGGCACCGTAGTGGCGCTCATTGAGGCGCCAGTTGCGCTTGACGTCGATCCAGGTGCGGTCAGCCGCCTCCAGCGCGAGGTTGGCGGTGATGGTGGCCCGCTTCTGGCGCGAGGTGTACACGATGTCCGGCAGGAGGTCATGCTCCACCAGGAGCTCGCCGCCGCGGACGGCCTCCTTGCGGCCCAGTTCCGTCAGCGCCACGTCCACCCAGCCCGTGAAAAGGTTCTTTTCATTCCACTCGCTCTGGCCATGGCGCAGCAGGATCAGTTTGTAAGAAGTCATGGATCCAGTCTGCCGTATTTGGCCAGCTGGGGCACATGATGTGCTGCGGCAAGCGGTTTCATTACCCGTAACCTTGAACGGTGCCGATACGACAGCCCGCGAAGCCCGTTGGGGCGATCACACGCGGCACAACCAACCCGAACCGCCTTCGGCGCACGGACCGCTGGCTGGCCGGCCCGCAGGCGTGGCGCATCCGGACAGCGGAGGATCCGCTCGTGGTTGACCTCGGTTACGGCGCGACGCCGGTCACGGCTGTTGAACTCTTCACCCGCCTGCGTACGGTGAGGGATGACGTTCAGGTGGTCGGTGTGGAGATCGATCCCGGGCGCGTCCGCGCTGCGCTTCCGCTTGAGCGGCCGGGTTTGAGCTTTGTCCAGGGCGGGTTCGAGTTGCCGTTGCAGGGCCGGCGTCCCGTGGTTGTCCGAGCGTTCAACGTGTTGCGCCAGTACGGCGAGGATGAGTACCTGACGCATTGGGACCGGGTACGGAGCCGGCTGTCGGAGAACGGGCTCTTTATCGACGGGACCTGCGATGAAATTGGGCGCCGGTCCACCTGGGCGGCGATCAGCGTGGACGGCCCGTCGTCGCTGAGCATCTCGCTGCGGTTCGGCGGATTCGCGGTGCCCTCCGATGTGGCCGAGCGTCTGCCAAAGGCGCTGATCCACCGGAACGTTCCCGGTGAACGCGTGTTCGACTACCTGCAGGCGCTCGACCGCGCGTGGCTCGACGCGGCACCCCTAGGCTCCTTCGGAAACCGGCAGCGCTGGCTGGGGATGTGCTCGGCGATGTCCGACGCCGGATGGCCGCTTCTCGACGGCCCGTCACGGTGGCGTCTGGGCGAGATTACTGTTGCCTGGGACGCGGTTGCTCCTCGGTGAAATGAGGGCAGGGCCTACCAGGGGCCGTACGGCCCGCTTCCCTGAACCTCGCTCACCGCAGGCTTCACGTCAGCGAGGTACACGCAGGCGGCAATAATCGCAACGAGCTGCAGAAGTCCGAACAGGCCGAAACCGCCGAAGTACGCGGTGAGCGCCCCGATCGCTGCAGAGCCCGCAGTCAGGCCGAGCCAGAAACTCTTGGTGCGCTTGAATGTGGCCTCGAAGGAGGCTGGCTTGCGCCGGGCACAATCGACCAGGGCCCACAGTTCAATGGCGAGCGCGAGGTAGCCGAGAACACGAAAGAGCCACAACTCGGTCAGCAGCACAATTTCCACGGATTCAGCCTACCGGGTATTCGCCGCTGAGGAGAGTGCCGCATTCAGGTCCGCCCAGAGATCCTCAACGTTCTCAATGCCGACGGACAGCCGGACCAGCGCCTCAGGCACCGTTTTGGGCTCACCGGGCTGGCGCCGTCGTCGTTCAACCAGCGATTCAACGCCGCCCAGCGAGGTGGCGGGCAGCCACAAGCGGACCGCTTCGACCAGCGCGTCAGCGGCTTCTCTGCTGCCCAGTTCGATACTGATGATGCCGCCGTAGCCCTTGAGCTGTGCTGTGGCGCGCTCGTGGCCGGGATCGTTGGGCAGCCCCGGGTAGCGAACCCGTTGGACGGCGGCATGCTGCTCGAGTCTGACGGCCAGTTCCAGCGCATTGGCCTGGCTGCGTTCCATCCGGAGCGCGAGTGTGCGTAGACCGCGGAGGGCCAGCCACACCTCGAACGGCCCCGCGATGGCACCGTGAAGTGTCCGGTAGGAGGTCAGCTGGGAGCGCAGCTCAGGATCGGAGGTGACCAGCGCGCCGAGGACGACGTCGGAATGGCCGGCCAGATACTTGGTGACGGAGTGAAGGACGACGTCCGCACCGTAGTCCAGCGGCCGGCACACCAGCGGTGTGTTGAAGGTGTTGTCAACGACGACGGCGGCACCGGCTGCGTGGGCAGCGTCCGTCAGCACCGCGGTTTCAGCGACCTCGAGCATCGGGTTGGTGGGACTTTCGAGCCACAGCATGTCAGCGCCGTCGAGCTGTGACAGGACCTGCTCGGTGTCAGCAATGTCGACCTGCCTGACCGAGAGGCGGCCGCGCGCTTCCTCTGCGAGCGCGAGCGAAACCGATCCACCATACGCGTGGCGGGGAATGACCACTACTCCCCCGGTGGGCACGAGCGAGAGCGCTGCGGCTGCGGCACCGAGTCCGGAGGCGAAGGCGAGCGCCGGAAGCGCGGCACCTTCCAGCTGCCCGAGGGCTTCCTCGAAGGGATCCCAGGTGGGGTTGGACATGCGCGCGTAGATGCGGTCGGACCCGGTGGGCGGTGCGGTTTCGTGGAAGGTCGATGACAGCACAATGGGCGGGTTGACCGGGGAATCGTGCTCACGGGGCGGGCGGCCTGCGGCCACAGTGAGGGTATCCGGGGCAAGGTCCGCGTGCTGGGTCATTGGATCAGGTTAAGTTGCCGAATGATGCGGGCGGTAATCCAGCGCCGCGGATGACGCGCGCGCTGAAGATAGCCGGTTGAAACTATCAACTCTGAGTTGGCAGTTGCCCGGCACGGCCGGTGGATCGATTCTATGTGTTCTCCACAGGCTGCGCGGGCTGTAGGGCTGAGTCGGTAGGCTGATCCAGTGACATCCCAGACTTCCCGCCCTACCCGCGGCATGTTCATTGCCTTCGAGGGCGGAGACAGCGCCGGCAAGTCCACGCAGGCCGCGCGCCTGGCGGAGTCTCTTCAGGCCGACGGCCAAACGGTGGTGCGCACCCGCGAGCCCGGTGGTACTGAAATCGGTGAGAAGCTGCGTTCCCTGGTGCTTGATCACGGGCACGGGCACATCGACGCGCGGACGGAAGCACTGATCTTCGCCGCTTCGCGTGCCGCCCACGTGCATCAGGTGATCCTGCCCGCTCTGGAGCGCGGCGACGTCGTCATCTGTGACAGATACATCGACTCCTCCGTTGCCTACCAGGGCGTGGGACGGGGCCTCGGGGCGGAGAGCGTGCTGGAGATCAACCTTTGGGCGGTGGAGGGGCTCGGGCCGGATCTGACGGTACTGCTCGATGTTGACCACGTGGAAGGCCGCAGCCGCCGAACCTCCACAGCGGCGCAGGAAGACCGCATGGAATCGGAGCCGGACTCCTTCCACGAGCAGATCCGGGCGGCTTTCCGCGACCAGGCGGCGTTGAATCCGGAGGCGTATCTGGTGCTGAACGCGTCGGATCCCGTTGATGTGCTGGCAGCAACGATCGTGGGCGCCGTACGGGAGCATCTGGCATGAGCGTCTGGACGTTCCTGACCGGTCAGGCTGCCGCCGTTGAACAACTGCGCCGCGCCGCGGCCGCTGAGCAGCCGAACCACGCCTGGCTGTTCACCGGACCTCCCGGCTCCGGACGCTCCAACGCCGCACGGGCTTTCGCCGCCGCTCTGCTCTGCGACCGCCCGCTGCTGGAGGAACGCGGTTGCGGGGAGTGCAAGGCCTGCACGACGGCGTTGGCCGGCTCGCATGCGGACGTCACCAATGTGACCACCGAGAAAGTCACCATCAGCATCGATGAAGCCCGCGAGCTGGTGCGGAAGGCGCAGGACAAGCCGTCAACGGGCCGCTGGCGCGTCATCATCGTCGAGGATGCGGACCGCATGCAGGAGCGCAGCACAAACGTCCTTTTGAAGGCCATCGAGGAACCGCCCCCGCGCACGATCTGGCTTTTGTGCGCACCAAGTCCCGGAGACGTGCTGGTGACCATTCGCTCTCGCTGCCGCTCGGTCAGCCTGCGCGTTCCGCCCGTTGACGCTGTCACGGACCTGCTGGTGCGGCGTGACGGGATTGATCCGATCATCGCCGAGGCTGCGGCCCGCGCCGCCCAGAGCCACATTGGAGTGGCGAAGCGCCTTGCTACGGACAGCGATGCCCGCGAGCGGCGCAACCAGATAGTGCGGCTACCCCTCAACCTGCGCAACATTGCCGGTGCCATGAGGGCGGCTGCGGATCTCGTGAAGCTCGCTGAAGCCGAGGCGCAGAGCTCCTTCGAGCAACGCGACGCCGAGGAGAAAGCCGCGCTGCTGGTCTCCCTCGGTGCCCCCGAGTCCGGCACTCTCCCGCCTGCCATCCGTGCGCAGGTCAAGCGACTGGAGGACGATCAGAACCGGCGGGCGAAGCGCTCCAAGAACGACTACTTCGACCGCGCGCTGACCGATCTCACCTCGTTCTACCGTGACGTCCTCATGCTGCAGCTCGGCACCTCCGGATACCTGGTGAACGAGCCGTTGCGGCCTGAGCTTGAGCGCTACGCCGAACACGGCACGCCGGAGGAGACCCTGGGGCGCATTGAGGCCATCAACAAAGTGCGCACGCGGATCGTTGGAACAAATGTTGCCCCCCTGCTGGCCATCGAAGCGATGGCCGTCAGCCTGCTCCCAGAGAAGGAACTTTCCGCGTGACCCACTCCCAACCCGCGCGCCGCTCACCGCTGCGTGCGCTGGCAGGTGCTGCCGCCGTCGTCGTTGCTCTGGTGCTTTCCGGGTGCACTGCGGGCCCCGAGACCGGCGCGTCGACGGCACCGGCGGAGGTGATCGGTGAAGTTCCGGAAGACCTCCGGGAGTTCTACTCGCAGGAAGTTGTCTGGGAGGAGTGCGAGGAGGATTTCGCCTGTGCCACAGTCGAGGTTCCTCTTGATTACAGCGATCCGGGACGGGAATCGATCGAGATCGCGGCCATCCGGCTGGATGCGTCAGGGGATTCGCAGGGCTCTCTCCTGGTCAACCCGGGCGGACCGGGAGCTTCCGGCTATAACCTGGTCCGCGACTCCGCTGAGTTCATCCTCAGCGATCGGCTGCGCCAGTCCTACGACGTGATTGGGTTTGACCCCCGCGGGGTCAACCGGTCTTCTGCGGTGAAGTGCCTGACGGATGAGGAACGCGACGAGGCCCGGACCGAGACGATACCGGCGGATGCCACCGATGCGGAGGCCCTCAAGATCCTCGAAGCGGACTCAGCGGAGTACGCCGAACTGTGCGCCGAGCGCACCGGTGAGTTGCTGGGCTACATCGACACCGTGAGCGCCGCGAAGGACATGGACATCCTGCGGGCCCTTGTCGGTGAGGAACAGCTCGACTATCTCGGGTTTTCCTACGGCACCCAGCTAGGCGCTGCGTACGCAGAACTGTTCCCCGACAATGTTGGGCGATTTGTACTCGATGGCGCCGTAGACCCTTCCCTGAGCTCGGCTGAGATCACAGCCGGGCAGGTCGCGGCGTTCGATGAGGCGCTGCGCAGTTACGTCGCAGACTGCCAATCGCAGAGCGAGTGCCCGCTTCCCGGTGATGTTGACGAGGGTGTGGCTGTTGTGGATGCGTTGTTCGAGTCCGTTGAGGAGAGCCCCATGACGGCTGCCGACGGGCGGCTGGTCACCATCGGGACGTTTTTCCAGGGGTTCGTGCTTCCGCTATATGACAGTGCCAGCTGGCCGGCCCTGACCGCCGCGATCGATCAGGCGCTGCAGGGTGACCCCACGGAGTTCCTCCGCTTCGCTGACCTCGGCGCAGAGCGGGAGCCCGACGGCGATTACCTCACCAACGCGTCCGCGGCCTTCACCGCGGTGACGTGCCTCGACTACCCCATGCCGGCCGACCCAGCGGTCATGGAGCAACAGGCGGAAGCGCTCGAAGCCTCATCCGCGGTCTTCGGTGAATACCTGAGCTACGGAGCGCTCGCCTGCAAGGAGTGGGCGCACGAACCGGTGCTCGAGCCCTCCCCCGCCAGCGCGCCGGATGCGCCGCCGATGCTCGTAATCGGAACCACGGGAGATCCGGCGACGCCCTACGAGTGGTCGCTGGCCCTCGCGGACCAGCTGGAATCCGCCGTGCATGTTACCTGGGAGGGGCAGGGGCATACCGCCTACGGCCGGTCCGGCGAATGCATCGAGTCTCTCGTGGATGATTTCCTGATCGAGGGCATTCTTCCCGACGACGGCGTTCGCTGCTGATTTTGACCAGTGAGCTTATGCTCTTATACAGTTATTGCTTGTGGAATGAGCCTTTGCGTTAGCGCAGCTCATCCGCGGCAAGCCTCCTTAGCTCAGTCGGTAGAGCGTCTCACTCGTAATGAGAAGGTCGCCAGTTCGACTCTGGCAGGAGGCTCTTTTTGTGCCCTAGATTCCCCCGATCGTAGGGGTTCTTCCTACTCCACTTGCTTTTGCTTGCAGCGTGTGTGACCTCTTGTGCTTCGACGCTCCCTGCCACTTCGTCACTTTTTCGTCACCTGCTCGGCAGGCGCCGACGGCTCCTCCACGCCATACCAATGGTGGAGACCGCCGTAGCACGGCACCTCCTACCCTCCGCACCGAAGAGCCAAAACCTCCAACCGGTCGATCGGAGACCACCGGAGCTTGCGGTGAGTCGCGGCGAACCGCCGCCGCCCCCGCATCTGCGCGCCACGGGCAGTAACTTGTAACGAACTGGTCGGGCGTTTGCTGAGAACCCTGGGATAGGGTTTTCAGCAGTCGAACGGAAGTACCAACTGCAGGAATGATTTCAGTACCCTTGCTGTGAACATTGACAACCGCTGTATAGAGTCAGTTCGTGCGCCATCGGCCCCGAGCTTCCTTACGAAGCGCGCGACGGCCGAGATGCAAGGCCTGTGAACTCAGTTTTGTCGAAGCACTATTCGAAATCAACATACGACTGCAATTCAGAGATAGGAACGCCGTGTGGGGCAACGACCTACCAGTACCACCATCCATTGAGGACATTCGAAAGAAATCGAAAATTCTCGTCATCGACGACCACGACTTTCCATATGAGCCGATTTTCAAGAAGAACGGTTATCACATTGAGCGCTGGGCCACAATAGATAACCTTTCCCACATAACCGATGGGCACTTTGACCTGATCCTTCTCGACATACAAGGGGTGGGAATTGAGATAAGTCCTGAGCTTGAGGGTCTAGGAATACTTCGTCACATCAAAGAGAGCAATCCTGCTCAGATGGTCATTTTATATTCTGCACAGCCCCAGAGGATCACTCATTTGGGCATAATGGTACTCGCTGATGCAGTTGTTGACAAAGCACTGCCGTATGTCGATTTTGCTTCAAAAGTTGATTCCCTACTAAAGCTACGATCCTCGCCTGCATACTTTATTGCTGCTATGAACAAAGCTCTGGGCGAAAATGCAGTCCTTGCTCCGAAAGCTGTGGGTAAAGCAATGAAGGCGTTGCAGAAAAGAAACGTTTCGGGCTTTGCCCGATACATGGATCGCACGCCTCTCGAACCAAGCCAAGTCAACACTGTTGTTGGCATTCTGCAACTCGGAGTAGCTGTTGCATCTATGGTAATCACCGCATGACCAATTCGCCCTGGAATCTATTCCCTTATCCCACCTATTCGGAGGGTGTATTCCTGAACGGTTCAGTTATGGCGGTCCACGACGACTGCAGAACGTGTTCATCAATGCCGTGCCTCAACGATAAGACGGTGAAGCCGGGCGACGTCCAGCAATGCCGATTCGGTTTGTGTTTTTCAAGGATTGATACTGAACGCTTGGTGCTTGGCTTCGTCGGTGACGGCCTACAGAATCCAACGAGCCGAACCAAGCGACGGTACAGGGACAAAACCGAGAAGCGCGTGAAGGTTGAGCACGTTGAGACAGCGGTAGCCCGTGCGATATCTCTCGGTCCCGGAGTCGTTAGGGACTTTGAACAAGACAAGGCCGCCGTCGTCGAACGACTCAGCCGGGATCCGGAGTTGCAAAAAGCCATAGCAGGCGACTTGCGCAGGGACTTCGATCAGGATTTCAATCGAAGTCACGACTTCCTACAACTCACCAAGCTCGTTCGTGGTAACGCGGAGGCGCTCCTTGCGGAAGTTGCTCCGGGCGTAGACGTAGTCACGGCTGCAGAAACGCATAAGGAACAGGGGGCCATCTACTTCACCACTGAGCTTATGTTGATGAAAATGAACTCGCTGAAGTTCCTTAGTCACGTCAACTCTGCATTTGGCGGCGAAGAGAAGTTCCAGATTCACCCCTTCGTGCTGAAACACGTTCGCATTTACGACTGGCAAGCAAAACAAAAGTCGATGAGCGTTCAAGTCTATGGGAACTGTCGGGCGCGCGTAACCTATAATACCGAGGCCATCAGCGCCATCATTCAGGCTTATCTTGACAACATGGTTAAGTATGCACCAGCCGGTTCCTCCTCCTCTGTCGTATTCGCCGAGAAGGCCGACTCCGTTACTATTACATTCTCGTCACTGGGGCCAAAGATTGAGAAAAATGAAACCAAGAGTATTTTCCTCGCTGGCATCAGAGCGTCTGCTGCAAGGGCAATGGCAACAGGCGGACAGGGTGTTGGTCTAGCTGCAGCTAAAGTAGTTGCAGACGCCCTTCAGATTCAATTGTCGGTCACTCAAAGTGAAACTGAAGATGAAAGATTTAGAACCAAATTCTCGACGTCGTTCGCTGTCACGTTTCAAACTCAACCTTGATGCTGAACGGCGAAAGAGCCAGCTCGATCTAATACGAAGGTCTTCGTAGTCTCACTTGGGAGTGCTACATTCCACCGGCAGTCAGATCAGCAGTATTTCCGCTGAATAGATTCTATTCTGCTGTTAGACACGTACGCTGGGCTATTCGAAGACGACCTACATGACAGGGCTGGACGCCTGAATGATGCCTTGAACATCGTCGGTTGGAGATAGTCGTCACTTTTCCTTCAGTTGACTCGCCGAAAAGGCTGTTGCATAGCCGCAAACCTGATCACTCGTAATGAGAAGGTCGCCAGTCCGACTCTGGCAGGAGGCTCTTTTTGTGCCCTGCCGGTTTTGTGTCCTAACCGCGCCGGGCCAGCTTCCTCACGATGACGACGGCGGCGCCTCCCGCCGCTATCCATGGTCCGCCCACCAGCACCGGGTCTATCCACTGATGGTGGGTGTCCGACCGCTTCACGCCGAAGCGTGATGCGATGCCATGCCGGCGCTTCTCGGACAGAACGCCGGTTTCCGTCACCGGATTATCCGGCCGCGCAGAGGCGAATGAGCGCAGGTGGCTTTCCCACGCATCAACGCGGTCGCCGAGGATCAGAAGCAGCCAGTGAGCAGCCCGGCCTTCGCCGTAGGAGGCGTACGCGTGGCGCCGGATCACACCTGAAACGCCTTTGAGGGGTACGGATGTCCCGAAGACCGGGGGAACAATCTCGTGTTCGATGGAGCGTTCCCGGTTTTCTCCACCGGGTTGTTGCTCGGGGAAGTCCCAATGCGCGCCCGTAGCGGAGGGGTCCAGCCTTTCCTTGGGGTAGGAGGGGCGGTCTGCAGGGTCCAGGTCGGCGCCCCACCCGGGAATGCGTGCACGCAGCTCATCCCGGGTTTCCCTGTTCTTCGGCTTGTTGGCGACGTACGGCGTCGAGGGCACGGAGTTCTCCTAGCTGGCGTCCGGAACGATGATCGGCTTGATGCAGTTATCGAGTTTGGCGGCGAACATGTGATAGCCCTCGGCGATATGTTCGAGTGGGATGCGGTGCGTGACAATGTCGTTCGGTTTAAGGTAGCCGTTCCGGATGTGCTCAAGGAGCCGCGGCCACTGCCGTTTCACCGGGCACTGGTTCATACGGAGAGTGAGTCCCTTGTTGAGGGCATCGCCGAACTTCACGGCGCTGAAGACAGGGCCGTATGCTCCCACCACTGAGACATTGCCGCCCTTCCTTGCCGAGTCGATGGCCCAGTTCAGCGCAATCGGGGACCCGCCCTGGAGCTTGAGCTTCGTCGCGGTCACATGCTGGAGAAAGTTGCCGTCCGCTTCGGCGCCCACCGCGTCAATCACGACGTCGGCGCCCAGATAATCGGTGGTCTTCTTCATCTCAACCACAATGTCTTCGTACTCGTTGTAATTGAAGGTCTCCGCGTGGGCGAACGTCCGGGCCTTTTCGAGGCGGTACTCAAGCTGGTCGATGACTATCACCCGCCCCGCGCCCATCAGCCAGGCCGACTTCGCCGCGTAGAGTCCCACCGGTCCTGCACCGAAGACGACGACGGTGTCCCCCTCCGCAATGTCGCCCAGTTGGGCGCCGAAATAGCCGGTAGCCAGGGCATCAGTCATGAGGAGCGCGTCCTCATCGTCCAGCCAGTCCGGAATCAGTGAGGGCCCGACGTCGGCGAAAGGCACCCGCACGTATTCGGCCTGTCCGCCGTCGTACCCACCGCTCGTGTGGGAGTAGCCGTAGATACCGCCGACCGCCGTCGCATTCGGGTTGACGTTATGGCAGTTGGAATAGAGGCCGCGGGCGCAGAAGTAACAGGAGCCGCAGTAGACGTTGAAGGGAACCATCACGCGATCGCCGGGGGCGAGACTATTCACGGACCCGCCCACCTTCTCAACGACGCCGATGAACTCATGACCGAAGGTGGTTCCAACGCGGGTGTCCGGGATCAGACCGTGGTATAGGTGCAGATCTGAGCCGCAGATCGCCGCTTGCGTTACGCGGATGATGGCGTCGTTGGGGTGCTCGATTGCGGGAATGTCTTTTTCTTCGACACGGATTTTGTAGGGGCCGCGGTAGACCATTGCTCGCATTGTCGCCTCATTCCGGACTACTCATGGGAATAGTAAGCATACTGTCGAATCAGCTGGACGGGTAGGCCTGTGCGTCAGGACCGACGCCCCTTCGCACGCTCGGAGGACAGAACACCGGCGAGCAGGATGACCAGCAATCCTGCGAACGGCACCACCAGGAGTCCTATGCGCAGGCTCAGGGTGTCGGCGATCAGGCCGACGACGGGCGGTGAGACCAGGAAGCCGACGCGCATGAGCCAGCTGATCACGGTCAGACCGGTTCCGGGCCGCAGCCCTCGCAGTTCATCGGCGCCGTGCATAGCGGCGGGAACCAGCGTGGCAACACCAAAGCCGGCGAGCCCGAACCCGATGATCGTCCCGGCGACGGAGGGGAAGGCGAGGGCCGCTCCCATACCGAGGAAAACGATCACGCCGCCCGCCCGGGCGACAGCGCGTTGCCCGAAGCGGTCCACGAGCCCGTCGCCCAGCAGTCGCCCGATGAACTGTGCGCCCACCATCGCAACAAAACCGAGGGCAGCGATGCTGACACTGGCGTCCAACTGCCCCGAGAGGTAGACCGCCGCCCATGTACTGCCGGCATCCTCGACCAGCGTCCCGCCAACCGCGATGAGCACCAGCGCAGCAAGTGTGAGGTATGGGCCGGTCCGCCGCGTCTTAGGCGCGCCCCCGTGGACATCGGGTCCCGGAGACACCACCGTCCGCTCGACAGGCTCCGGACCTGCCAGAAGGAACCGGTAGGCAATCAACACGGCGGCAACGCAGAGTGCGCCGGTGACTGAGAGATGGATTCCGCGCGGTACATCGAGTGCAACCGCCAACCCTCCCATCAGCCCACCGGCAACAGCTCCGATCGACCAGACGGCATGGAAGGAGTTGAGGATGGACCGGCCGTACAACCGCTGGACCCGCAAACCATGTGAGTTTTGAGCTACGTCGGTCACCGCATCCATTGCACCGGCAAAAAACAGCGCACCCGCCAAGGCAATCCAGGTCGGTGAAACACCCGCGATCAACACACCAACCGCAACGAACAGCGTCCCGGCCACCGCCACCCTGGAGGAACGAAACCGGCGGATCAGGGTTGCCGCGGCCAACCCTGCAATCAGGGCGCCCAGCGGAAACGATGCGATCGCCAGCCCGTACTCCGCGTTACTGAGCCCAAGGTCCCGCTTGATCTCCGGATAGCGCGGCAGGAGGTTGGCGAAGATGGCGCCGTTGGTGAAGAACAGCACCGCCACTGCGATCCGTGCGTTTCGCGCGTCCCGCGGAATAGCTACGCGCTGCTCGGTGGTCATTGAACTCATGATCGTCCTTCTTCGAAATGGTTCTGGTGATCGGGGCGCGTTCAGCGCACGGGCACATCAGTGAGGAAGCGGCGAATTGCCCGTTCGGTGCCTGCCCGGGAGCGAGGCTGCTGGTCGAGACTCACGTGAATGAACAACCCTTCAATCAGCGCATCCACCTCGAACGCCGCGGTTGCATCCATGTGCCGCTCAAGGACGGCGCGGCTCTGCCCCATCCAGTCGTGGGTGATCCGCCGGAAGTCCGGCTTTCGCGCAGCCAGCGTGTACAGCTCGAGGGTGAGGACCACATCCTCGGGACTCTCGCTGAGGTCGTGATGCACAAGATCGGCAATCGCAGCCACCAGCTGGTCGGTGCCGGACACAGAAGCCAAACGGTCAGCAAAACGCCGGGCGATGCGCCTGGCGTAGCGCGTGAACGCCTCGCGGAGCAGCTCATCCATGTCTGCGAAGTGGTACGTCATGGACCCGAGCGGTACATCGGCATGCTTCGCCACCTTGCGGTGCGTGGTGCCCGCTACGCCATGTTCGGCGATGGTTGCCAATGCGCTGTCGATGATCCGGTCCCGCCGCTCCGGATCATGCCTTCGCTGGCTCATGCGGTCAGATCTCCCGAATCACGCGGGCAGGATTCCCCACGGCGACGACATTCGCCGGAACATCCTTCGTGACGACGGCGCCGGCACCAATGACGCTGTTCTCACCAATCGTCACTCCCGGCAGCACAATAGCCCCGCCACCGAGCCAGACATTGTCCCCGATAGTGATGGGAAGCGCCGCTTCGAGCTTGTCGCGCCGCGGCTGCGCCTCGACCGGATGCGTGGGAGTCAACAGCTGGACGCTCGGGCCGATCTGGCAGTCCCGGCCGATGACAATGGGAGCGACGTCAAGTGCGGTGAAGTTGCAGTTGATGAAGGTACCGGCACCGATGGTGATGTACGTGCCATAGTCCACGGCAAGCGGCGGCCGGATGTGGGCACCTTCGCCAAGCTGACCAATAAGGGATTCAAGGATCGGCCGCGCGGAGTCCACATCCTGGGCGTACGCCTCGTTGTAGTCGTGGGCCAGCTTGACTGCCCTTTGGTGGCCGGCAGCGAGGTCGGGATCGTCGGCGATGTACAGATCACCGGAGAGCATCCGCTCCTTGTTCGTTCTGGAATCACCCTCGAAATAGTTCTGCATGTGTACAAGCGTACATACTATCTGGACGCTCGTACCCATCGGGCGTCGGCCGCGGGTCCAAGCAAGCGCTCAATCGGCGGGAATAACGCAAGCCGGCACCGGCAACGCAAGGGAATACACCTGCTCAACGTGACCAACGCCGTCCACGCGCAGCACATCGAGCGTTGACGAGTACTGGTTCGCCGCCACAATGAAGTCCGCGCGATCATCACTGGTGGGTACCACCGCGAAATGCCGCGGCCATGCGCCGCCGATCGGTGTGTCCGACAGATGCCTGAGCGTCTGCCCGTCCTCCACCGCAAACACGGCCAGGACATCGGGCCCTCTGGTTGCTGCATACAGCAGGTTCCGTGTGGCCGGGGAAACTCCGACATCGATATGCGAGGGCTGGCTCGGCTGCCCGGATGGCACCGGCGTTGCAAGCGCGGCCACGCTCGAGAGGATCGATCCACTCCCGTCAGAGGCCAGAACATGCAGGCGGGAGTCCAGTTCACCGACAACGACGACGGCGCCGCCCGGCAGCGCTGCCTGGTGCCGTGGGCCTGTGGCCGGCGGCAGCACGGCCGCAAGGCCGTCCGGCCCAGACACAGTGAATCGACGGATCTCATCAGTTCCGAGGTCACTTACCCAGACGGACCCGTTGCCGGTGTCATGAACAAAGTGGGCGTGCGGCCCTTCCTGCCGTTCACTGTTGGGTCCCGAACCGGAGTTCCGGTACACGGCAGGCATTCCCGTCGGCTCGCCGTCGTCGTTCAGGTCCAGGCGGCTGACCACGCCATCACCGTAGTTGGCAACCCACAGTGCGTCGTTGAAGGCGAGGAGGTGACACGGGAACGAGCCACCGGTCGGCACTGTGGCTTGAAGTAACAGGTTTTCGCCCTGCACGCTGAACGCGCTCACTTGGCCCTGCTCTGTCTCCTGGACTGCATAAAGCATGTTTCCGGAAGGGTGGAGTGCGAGGAAAGATGGCGCCGTCGTCGTCGTAATGAGGTGATCGCCGCTCAGTGCGCCGCTGCGCCGGTCCAGGGTTACACGCCAGATGCCTTCACCGGATCCCGGCTCGGCGCCGTCGCTCGCGTAGGTCCCGATCAGAAGGTTCACAATGTCGCTGTCCATGGGCACTATTGTTCCCACAAAACGGTGCAGGCACTGCATGCGTTGAAAGCAACGCATGCAGTGCCTGCACTAGTTTGAATGACCTACCGCCGCGGCGATCGAGTCATTCGGGTCAACCGGGGGGAAACGATCAGGCGAAGTCAGCCGTTGCGGGATTGGCGCCGATACGGCCGCTCTCACCCTTGTCGAGGCCGTTAATTGCCTCAATGTCCTCTTCGCTCAGCGAGACCTCGAGCGCACCCCAGTTTTCGATGATGCGCGACTCCGTCACCGACTTTGGGATGACAACGAGCCCGAGTGCGAGGTGCCACGCAATCACAACCTGCGCCGGAGTGGCGCCCAACTTTTCTGCGATACCGGCGAGCACCGGATCCTCAAGCAGGCCCTTGCCGGAACCGAGCGGGGACCAGGACTCGTGGAGGATTCCCTTGTCCGCCTCGAAGGCGCGCAGTTCGGCCTGGTTCAGGTACGGGTGGGTCTCGACCTGGTTGATTGCCGGCACGACGCCGGTTGCGTCAATGATTTCCTGCAGTGCTTCGACCGTGAAGTTGGAGACACCGATTGAATGGACGCGGCCGCGCTTCTGCAATTCAACGAGCGCCTTCCATGTGTCCACATACTTGCCCTGCTTTGGCTGGAGCCAATGGATCAGGTAGAGGTCGAGTGTTTCGAGGCCCAGCCGCTGCATGGACTCCTCGAATGCCTGGAGGGTGCTCTCATACCCCTGATCGGCGTTCCACAGCTTGGTGGTGATGAACAGTTCCTCGGGGCTGAGACCCGAGGCTTCAATCGCGCGGCCCACGCCTGCTTCATTGCCGTAGATCTTCGCGGTGTCGATGTGCCGGTAGCCGGCCTTGAAAGCTCGTCCGACGACGTCCTCTGCCGTTGCGTCATCGACCTGCCACACGCCGTAACCCAACTGGGGAATGGTGCGGCCGTCGTTGAACGTCAGGTTTGGTGAGGTACTCATATATCCCTTTCGAAGACTGTTGCTCTTGTCGAATGGTGGCAACCTCCACCCGACGGCAAGTATTCCGACAGGTTGCTATTGACGTAGCTACTGGCCGGGAACTGACAGCAAGCGTTCAGCTTCGATGACGTCCTCAGCGACTACTTCCGCCCGGCGCCGGACGTTCTCCAGTCCGGCTGACGCGATACCCCACCGTTCGCCGTCCAGGCGGGCCATCGCGGCCGCCTCCGCTGTGGTTGCCAGGGCGTTGCCCGCGCGGGACAGCGCACGGTGTACCTGGAGAAGGGCCCCGGGGATGTCCAGCCCCTCGCTCGGATGCTGAGCCTGCGCGGTGACGCAGCACTCGCGCACGCGCGGCAGCAATTGGGCAAGCTGATTGGCGAAACCCGCCAACTCGTTATAGACGGCGTCATCCTCAACGCCCTCAAGAATCTGGTGGTACCGGTCAAGCCCGCGCCGAAAGCGGTCATGCGCGCGCCGCCACACTCCCGTACCAAGCTCCGCGTCATCCTTGCGGCCCTGTCGGGCCGCCGCAAAAAGTGCCACGCGCGTCTAGAGGTACTGGCCCGGACCGTGAGTGTCCGGCATCTGGGGGGAACCGGGCCGCACTCCGGGAGCGCGTTTCGGTTCACCGTCATCGCCGACCACCACGCCCGGAGCAAGAACGGTGCCGGGCGGCAGTTGCTTCAACTGCAGTTGCGCGGCCAGCTGCTGATTGGCCATCTGCTGAGCGGCAAGCGCGGTTTGGATACCGTGGAAGAGACCCTCCAGCCATCCGACCAGCTGTGCCTGTGCAACGCGCAGTTCGGCATCGGTCGGAACAGAGTCTTCCGTGAACGGAAGGTTGATCCGCTGCAGTTCCTCGACCAGTTCCGGTGCGAGTCCGTCCTCAAGCTCACGCACGGACCGCTCATGGATTTCGGCCAGTCGGCTGCGCCCGGCGTCATCCAGGGGAGCGCTGCGCACCTCCTCGAGCAACTGCTTGAGCATGGTACCGATGCGCATGACCTTGGCGGGCTCGTCCACCAGTTCAGTCAGTTTGGTGCCCTGCGCCTTCTCACTGCGGGAGCCGCCGTCGTCGTTCTGTTCCGGAAGACCACGCCCCGCGTCCAGTTCTCCGGACAGGACCGGGCTCTCTTTCGACGCATGCTCGGGAGTGCCGTTGTGGTGCTCGGGCTGCTGTTCGGTCATAGCAACATGCTCTCATGCGGCGCGTATGCCGAAGCGTGTCAGTCGGCCTCGTCCCGGTGCGCAAGCTCCTCCTCGCGGCCCTCCTTGTACTCGCCCCCGGGGCTCACCCCTGGAACACGCTGGCCTGCGTTGAGCTGCCCGGAGGTGAAGTGACTTTCGGAGAATTCGGGGCCGCCGTCATTTTCATCGGAGGGAGTGTTGACATCTTCACGCAAGTGCTCGTCCTCGGATTCAGCGCCGGGTCCGGACGCGCCGATGTCTTCACGAAGGTGTTCAGGAAGGTTCTCAGTCATCACCCCAGCAAACCACGCGCAGTTCGCGGGCGCTAGGGAGTTTTGCGCAGATCAGGCGTGTTCGCCCCCGGTCAAACCCGCCTGATCTGCACTATATTTCGGCGTTCAGTGTGTCGGGTCGTCCCGGCCGTCACGGGAGTTGGATCCCTCGCTGAGGCTGGAGTGCGTGTCCGTCCGTGGGTCAGGCCCGTCATTGGCGGTGTCGTGCGGATTATTCTTCACGCCGTCGTTCACCTGGTCGGCGAGATTCTCTGCCCAACTCTCGGCGGCACGCTCCAGACCGGACTCCTCGTCCTTGCCGTGCGTTGCGCCGTCCGGCTTGCCGTCTGCCCTGTGCTTGGCCATGGTTCCTCCTTGGAGTTCAGGTGAAAGCAAGCTTGTCACACCGCCCGGAATCCACAAAGCAGCCTTAGTGCCCCCGTCTGCGCTCGGCATCGAATTCGCCGCTCACGCCAAATGAGCGGTTCTAAAGCGTCAGAAGTACTTTTCCAGTGTGCTGCCCGGAGTCGAAATACTCATGCGCCTGAACCACTTCTGCGAGCCGAAAGGTGCGGTCAACGGGCACGGAAATGGACCCGTTAGAGATCAGCGGCCAGACATTCTCGCGTACCCCCGCCATAATGGCCGCCTTCTCCTCCCCCGGCCGTGAACGCAGCGTGGTTCCCGTCACGGACGCGCGCTTTCCCATGAGCGAGCCGAGGTTGATCTCGGCTTTTGCACCGCCCTGCAGTCCGATGACCACAAGGCGGCCTCCTATCGCCAGGGCCTCAACGTTGCGGCCGAGGTATTTTGCGCCAACAACATCGAGAATCACGTCAGCACCGCGCCCATCGGTAGCTGCGTCCACCTCGGCAACGAAATCCTGCTCCCGGTAATTTACGCAGACCTCTGCACCCAGTGACCGGGCGAAATCGAGCTTGTCGGCCGTTCCGGCGGTCACGATCGTACGGGCACCCAGGGCGCGTGCAAGCTGGATAGCCATAGTCCCGATACCCCCGGAAGCACCGTGAATGAGAAGGGTTTCGCCGTCGCGCAGACCCGCAACCAGGACAAGGTTGGAGTAGACCGTCGCAGCCACTTCGGGTAGCGCGGCGGCGGCCACGAGATCCACGCCTGCGGGCACGGGCAATACCTGCCCGGCGGACACTGCCACCTGTTCGGCATAACCGCCGCCCGCAAGGAGCGCGACGACGGCGTCGCCCGGCTGGAACCCCGACTCCCCCGGGTCAGCGATCCTTCCGGAAACCTCAAGGCCCGGATACTCGGAGGCACCGGGAGGCGGCGGGTACACACCCAACCGCTGCTGCACATCCGCGCGGTTCAATCCGGCTGCGACGACGTCGATGAGCACCTCACCGGCCTGGAGACCGGGCGGCGCCACATCGGCCACCTGAAGAACGTCCGGTTCACCGAACCCGCGAAGCACTACTGCTTTCATGATTTCCCTTTCCGGACCTCACCCTGCTGCCTGGAGTTTTGTGCAGCCTGTTCTGCATGAAACACTATTCCCCGTATGGAAGGTTGTCCGAGCGGCCGAAGGAGCTGGTCTTGAAAACCAGTGGACGGTAACCCCGTCTCAAGGGTTCGAATCCCTTACCTTCCGCATCGAGCTGAGCCGTGCTCACCAGTTGCACCCCGTCCTGATGGACGGGGTGCAACTGGTTTAAGGTCCTTCCGGGCGCTTCGAATCCCATCGGGTAGGCTCCGGAAGTGCCAAGTCTCACTTCAAGGAGCCTTTCAATGACGACTGCCGCCCTCCGGCGATTTCTCCTGCCTGCTGCCCTGATAGCGGCAGCAGCAGTGACCGGCTGCACCGCCGGGAACGACGACGGCGCCTCACCTTCCGAACTCACCTCGGCAGCGAGTAGCGAAGCAGCGGAGGCGCAGAAGGCCTCGAGCGTCACGGCGAACGACCTGCAAGAGGGTCAGTGCGTGACCGATTCCGGCACCGCAGCGGAGCCGGACATTCAGGTAATCCCCTGCGACGAACCTCACGCGTTCGAAGTATTCGCGACAACCGAGCTGGATGAAGGCATTTACCCCGGGCTCGGGGAAGCGGACGCTCAGGCGCAGGAGTTCTGCCGCGGTGAATTCGCTGCGTTCGTCGGCGTGGAGTATGACGCGTCCGCCCTGGAACTCCAGTACTTTTACCCGGTCGAGTCGGAATGGACTGACGAAGGCGGCCGCTCGGTGATTTGCCTCGTCGGCAGTGCCGGCGGTGAGCCCTCAACGGGAACACTCCGCGACTCCAGCCAGTAGTTCCCAACAGCAAGTACTCGTGCT
Source organism: Arthrobacter vasquezii (assembly GCF_029455255.1). Lineage (NCBI taxonomy): Bacteria > Bacillati > Actinomycetota > Actinomycetes > Micrococcales > Micrococcaceae > Arthrobacter > Arthrobacter vasquezii. The sequence goes on from NZ_JAROKN010000011.1 coordinate 40,659, forward strand.
TGAATGTGCAAGGCGCCTGATGTGGTCTACATCACTACGAAGTGGTGAATATTAGGACGCCGACGTCCGGCACCACCGGGCCGACGATGGGAAACGCGTTGATGGTCTCAACCCGGCTGCTCTGTTCTCCGCGAGGTAACCACCCGTTCATTGCGGCGTGCTTGGCTTGCCGCGACCGGAATGTCACCGGCAGATCCTATTGTCACTTTCGTGGCCAGTTCCGCCGAGGCTCACTGCCGAAGCAGGCATCACTCGCGGCCGTAATCCGGCCAAAAGCAAGGAGAAACAGGACGAATGAAAAATTCGTGGAGGGGCGCGCTGTGCTCAGCGCTTTCGGTCGGGCTCATTGCCTCACCGATGGCGTTCTCGCCAGCCAGCGCAGAGGAAACCGTCGACGCCCAAGCGGGCGGCGGCGTCGTTATCAATGAGGCGTACGTCAACGGGGGCAGTGCCAACGCACCGTTCACGCACAAGTTCGTAGAACTGATCAACACCACCGATGCGCCGGTGAGCCTGGACGGCTGGTCGCTCCAGTACCGTTCAGCGACGGGGGTAGTTGCTCCGACCGGCGTTGCGCCGCTGAAGGGAAGCATCCCGGCAAACGGAAACTTCCTCATCCAGGCGTCCAGCAACGGCTCTGTTGGCGCAGCACTTCCGGCGGCTGATGTGACCAGCTCGCTGAATATCAGCGGGAGCAGCGGGACCATCGTCCTGTCCGATCAAGCTACTGCTGTCAGCAACCTGCCTGTCGGCTCTGTTGTGGCCGCGCCCGGCGTCGTTGACCTGTTGGGATACGGAGAGTCCAACACCTTCGAGGCCGCAGGCGAAGAAGGCCCCGGTGGCACCCGCAACCCGCTGTCGATGAACCGCGCAGGCGGAGTTGACACCGACAACAATCTGACAGACTTCACCGTTTCCGAAACCGTCACTCCCACCAGTGCCGCTGGTGAGACGGCCGGAAGCGAACCCGAGCCAGAACCGGAACCGCCCACGCCGGGCGAAGTGATCCCCATCGATCAGATCCAGGGCACGGGTGGAGCAACGCCGTATGGAGGGCAGGTTGTCACCACCCGCGGCGTAGTAACTGCCACTTACCCCACCGGCGGATTTGATGGCTACTACATCCAGACCCCCGGGACCGGCGGTGACCTCGGTGCGGATCATGCCGCCTCTGACGGCATCTTCATCTACTCGACCGCCACGGCCGCTGACGTTGCTGTTGGTGACCTCGTGGAGGTCACCGGCACCGCTGGAGAATACTTCGGCCTCTCACAGATCACCGTCCTGGCCGGCGGAATGACCAAGCCCGGGGAGCCCGCGGAGGCTGTGAAGACCGCCTCTATCGCGTACCCCGCGGATGATGTCGCGCGCGAAGCACTCGAGGGAATGCTCGTGCAGCCGACCAACGACTTCACGGTCTCGGACAACTACTCACTGAACCAGTATGGGGAAATCACTCTTGCCGTCGGGGACAGTCCCCTGGTGCAGCCCACGGAAATCGCTCCGCCGGGAACGGCCGAGAATGCTGCTGTCTCCGCTGACAACGCTGCCCGCCGGGTCAAGCTCGACGACGGCGCCACCACCAATTTCCTCAGCAGCGCCAACATGGACCAGCCGTTGCCCTACCTCACACCGGAGCAGCCGGTGCGGGTCAACTCATCGGCAACTTTCACCTCGCCAGTGGTCTTCGATTTCCGCAACAGCTCCTGGAAGTTCCAGCCGCTGACCGCTCTCACTGCAGTGAACTCCGCCGAAGTTCAGCCCGTCGTGTTCGAGGGCTCACGTCCTGACGCACCGGAGAACGTTGGCGGCAACGTCAAAATTGCGTCCTTCAACGTGCTGAACTACTTCACCACCACAGGTGACCAGCTCAGCGGGTGCACGTACTACGAGGACCGCGACGGCAATCCCGTCACCGTCCGCGGCGGCTGTGATGCCCGCGGCGCCGCGAATGCAGAGAATCTGGAGCGCCAGGAAGCGAAGATCGTTGCGGCGATCAACGGGCTGGACGCGGACGTGGTCTCCCTCGAGGAGATTGAGAACTCGGCCAAGTTCGGCAAGGACCGGGACGCCGCCCTTGCCACGCTGACTGCCGCGCTCAATGAGGCTGCCCCCGGTGTGTGGGACTACGTCCGTTCACCGGACGCTTTGCCCGCCATCGAGAACGAGGACGTCATCAGGACCGCGTTCATCTACAAGAAGGCGGTTGTGGAGCCCGTTGGCCAGTCCGTCATCCTCGATGACAACGTCGCCTTCTCAAATGCCCGCAAGCCCCTGGCGCAGTCCTTCAACATTGTCGGCGGTGATGACTCCACCAAGTTCCTCGCCATCGCAAACCACTTCAAGTCCAAGGGATCAGGCAGCGGCGAAAACGCAGACCAGGGTGACGGACAGGGCGCATCCAATGCCGACCGCGTTGAGCAGGCAACCGCTCTCGTCGCCTTCGCTGAACAGCTGAAGACTGAAGCGGGCACAGACAAGGTCTTCCTTGCCGGTGACTTCAACTCCTACTCGGCTGAGGATCCCATGCAGGTCCTGTACGAGGCCGGCTACATCAATCAGGGCGCCAAGACTGATGGATACTCCTACGTTTTCTCCGGACTCGTTGGTTCCCTTGACCACATCCTCGCCTCCCCCGCAGCAGACGCGGCGGTATCCGGCGTGGACGTATGGAACATCAACGCGGTGGAATCCGTAGCGCTTGAGTACAGCCGCTACAACTACAACGCCACCGACTTCTACGCGCCGAACCAGTTCCGGGCGAGTGACCACGATCCGGTGATCGTCGGTCTGAACCTGGCACCGGCGGACACCACGACCGAGCTCAACCTCATGGGCATCAATGACTTCCATGGGCGTATCGACTCGAACACCGTGAAGTTCGCTGGAACCATCGAGGAACTGCGCGCCCAGTACGGCGAGGAGAACTCGCTGTTCCTCTCCGCCGGAGACAACATCGGAGCATCACTCTTCGCCTCCTCGGTTGCACAGGACCAACCAACCATCGACGTCCTCAACGCTCTGGATCTTCGCGCTTCGGCTGTCGGTAACCACGAGTTCGACGGCGGTTTTGCGGACCTGGCCGGTCGTGTGGCCGACGCCGCGGAGTTCCCATACCTGGGCGCCAACGTGTACCAGAAGGGAACCACCACGCCTGCCCTGCAGGAGTACGAAATTGTGAACGTGGGCGGTATTGATGTTGCCATCATCGGTGCCGTCACCCAGGAAACACCTTCGCTGGTGAGCCCTGACGGAATCGCCGATCTCGACTTCGGCGATCCCGTCGAGGCCGTAAACCGCGTGGCGCAGCAGATCGAGGACCAGGGTCTGGCCGACGTCATCATTGCCGAGTATCACGAGGGAGCCGGAGACGGCGCCGTCGAGGGTTCCACCATCGAGGCAGAGGTGGCCGCGGGGGGCGCGTTCGCTGACATCGTCACCGGCACCTCGCCGCTCGTCGACGCCATCTACACCGGCCACACGCACAAGCAGTACGCGTGGGATGCACCTGTACCCGGCGCGGAGGGCGAAACCCGTCCGATCATCCAGACCGGCTCCTACGGCGAGTTCATCGGCCACATCACCCTCACCGTGGATAACGCCACCGGCGAGGTCGAGTCGTATACGGCGCAGAATGTTGCACGCACGGCCACTGACCCGGCTGCGCTGGTAGCAACCTATCCGAGGGTCGCCGAGGTCAAGACGATTGTTGACGCGGCGCTCGCCGAAGCAGCAGTCATCGGCAACCAGCCCGTTGGATCCGTGACAGCGGACATCACTACAGCCTTCGTCAACGGCAAGCGTGATGACCGGACGTCCGAGTCAACGCTCGGCAACCTGATCGCTGACTCACTGCGGGACTCGCTCTCATCCGCTGAACGCGGCGGAGCCGAGATCGGTGTCATCAACCCCGGCGGGATGCGGAACGAGCTCTACTACGGTGAGGACGGCGTCATCACCTACGCCGAAGCGAATGCGGTACTGCCGTTCCTCAACAATCTGTGGACGGTCACCCTGACCGGTGAGCAGTTCATCACGATGCTGGAGCAGCAGTGGCAGCCGGAAGGCTCCTCCCGGTCCTTCCTGGCGCTCGGGCTGTCGGACAACGTGTCCTACACCTACAACCCGGATCTTGCAGCCGGCTCCCGCATCACGTCGGTCACGATTGACGGCGCACCGCTGGACCCGGCTGCAGAGTACCGGATCGGCACCTTCAGTTTCCTGGCGCAGGGCGGCGATAACTTCACCGTCTTCCAGCAGGGAACCGACGTCCGTGACTCGGGACTTGTAGACCGCGACGCCTGGATCAGCTACATCGAGCAGAACAGCCCACTGTCCCCGAGCTTCGACCGTCGCTCAGTGATCGTGAAGAATGCACCGGCCACCGTCACGGCTGGTGACACTGTCACCTTCGACGTTGCAAAGCTGAACCTCACGTCGCTAGGCAGCCCGATCAACACCAGCGTGTCGGCGAGCTTCGTCGACGCCGCCGGCAAGGTCACCCAGCTGGGCACCTCGCCCGTCACGGACGGCGCGGCGCAGGTCACGGTCACCGTTCCGGCAGCAGCACCGGGAGCGGGGAGAATTGTTCTGGTGGCCAAGGAATCCGGCACGACGGTGACCCTTCCGGTCACCATTGAAGCGGTTGCCGGCGCAGAGTGCGTCGCCCCGGTCAAGCCGGAGCGCGGTCCTGGCGCCGGGCACCCGAACAGCTATGGCAAGGCCATGGCCGAGTACCGCAAGTGCCTTGCGGATGCCCGTCGCGGCTAGATTTCGTCGCGGCCGGTAAGGCCTTGGCGAACTAATGAAGAAGCGCTCCTCCGTGCAGCGGAGGAGCGCTTCTTCGTTCAGCGGCACGTTGTCGGAAAGCTCACGTCAATAACGGCACCCGTCAGGCAAGGATTGCGCGCGCGATGTCGTCGGCGTCCCGCAGCGTACGGCTGCCGGCATCGAGGGAGGCGCCGGCTTCCGCGGCGATCGCCGTCCCCCACTGCACGGAACTCAGCTGCAGGCCGAGGACATAGAGGTTCTCCTGCGCCAGACCATTGGCGCCGATTGCCCGGTACGGCGGCTTGCTGACATCGATTCCGGGAGACACTTCAGGCACGCCATCTTCAGACATCATGGTGCGTGCCCGGACCAGGCCGTCCTCCAATAGCCGGCGAAGCAGGACCGACCGGTTCTGCGCCACACGGTTAGCCGGCATCATCGCCTCAACGAGGACACCGGCGTCGTACTTTCTGCCCTCCACCCAGGGTGAGGAAACAGTGAACCGGCCAAGGGCGGCATCCAGCTCGAACCGCGGCGCAGGGCCCGCAAAACGGACGATGCCCGCGCGAGCCAGCGCTGCCAGTTGCTCGATACGCAGGGCCGGCGGCCCGCTGGCAAGGCCCTCGACGAGGGGCTCGAACCATCCGCGCAGTTCCGCAGTCCATGACGCCTCGGTGAGACCGCCGTCGGCCACGATCCCCTTGATGACGGACCGGCCGGCGTTCATGGCTCCGATCGCCATTTTCAATGGGTCATTCTCGCCGCGGTCGGAACCGGCGGCGTCCTCTTCCAGATAGTCGAGCACGGCACGGTTGTACTCCTCCTCAGAGGCAAACCGTTGCCGCCAGAAGGGCCGGGCGAGCGCTTCCAGATTCAACCGGTCAGCCGGAGCCACCGTTCCATCGAGGAGCTCCTCCAGCCGTCGGCGCCAGACATGATCGGCGGCATCCAGCACCTCCTGAAGCGAGGGAAGAAAAGTATCTGGCAAACCTGCTGTGCGCGCCAGCGTCCCGTAGTAAGCCCAGACAGCGTCCCGGTGCAGCAGCGGCCACAGGTCGTGATCGAAGCCGGGCTGGATTCCCTCAGCCGCGAAGCTGGATGCGCGGGTAGGTGTGCAGTAGCGGAGCTGGATGCTGCGCGGCACATAGCTGTCCAGCTTTGCCTTGGCACGGTAAGGGGTGCCGCGACGCGACGCGGCGACTACCAGCGGCTCACGGCCTGAAGGATGGTAATCCAACGCCCGCCCTGCCGGCAGACCACTGGATACGAAGCTTCCACCCCTGCCCTCGGTGAGGTGGGTGATGATGTCGAAAAAGTTAAGGCCGAGCCCGCGCACCAGCACGGGTTTGCGCGCCGGCAACCGGTTCCAATCCGCGTCTGCGGGTACGTTCGGCGGCCAGTACTGCAGGCCGAGCCGGGCCGCGCCGTCGCGCAGCGCTTCCTGTTCCGGATTGAGTTGAGCGGGTAGATGGCCCAACGCAAGCACGACGGCGTCACTGACTACCGTGCCGCCCTCACTCAGCCTTACCCGGAAACCCGCTGTCAGCGGCTTCACGTGTTGCGCCTCTGACCGGTGAACCACTACCTCGAAGCCGTCCCCAAGGGCCGCGGTCAGCGAGCTGTAGATCCATTCCAGGTAGCGGCCGTAGAGAGCGCGGCTGGGGAAATCAGCGGAGGTGAGCGACTGGAGTTCCTTCCGGTCATCGTCGCTGAGACGATCGTCCGGAGAGTCCGCCATCAGCTGACGCCAGTCGTCGAAGGACAGCGGAACAAGCGATGGCGCCCGTTCCGCAGCAGCCTCACCCACCGGCACCACCGTGGGAAACAGCGCCGGGGTGTTCATCAGGAAATGCCGTGACTGATCGGTACGCCACACATGGCCCGGCCCTGGCTCGTAGGGCTCGATCAGGTGGACCGCGATGCGCGTCCGGTTGGCTTTGGGCAGGGCCGCCCAGTTGGCTGCCAGACGTTCGAGTACGGAGGTACCACGCGGACCGGCGCCAATGATGGCTACCGTCACCGTCCGCGTTGTTTCCATCCGTCTAGATTATCGGCCGCGCAGCATCCGCCGGTTCAACCGGATGTCCGGCGCATCCGGTCAGCTTCGTCCCACATAGGCGGCCAAGTGCTGGCCCGTGAGGGTGGAACCTCCGCCAGCCACCAGTTCTGCCGGCGTTCCCTCGAAAACGATCCTGCCGCCGTCGTGCCCGGCACCGGGACCAAGATCGATGATCCAGTCAGCGTGCGCCATCACTGCCTGATGGTGCTCGATGACCAGAACCGACTTCCCGGAGTCGACGAGGCGGTCCAGCAAACCGAGCAGCTGCTCGACGTCGGCCAGGTGCAGACCCGTGGTCGGCTCATCGAGAACGTAGATGTCTCCCTTTTCGCCCATCTGGCTGGCCAGCTTCAGGCGTTGCCGCTCACCGCCGGAGAGCGTGGTGAGCGGTTGGCCGAGGCTGAGGTAACCAAGACCGACGTCGGCCAACCGGTCGAGGACCTTGTGCGCCGCCGGGGTGCGGGCATCACCCTCACCGAAGAACGCGGTGGCATCCGACACGGGCATCGCAAGTACCTCGGCAATGTTCATTCCACCCAGGGTGTACTCCAGCACAGATGCCTGAAACCGCTTGCCCTCACAGTCCTCGCACGTGGATTCCATGGTGGCCATGACCCCAAGTTCGGTGTAGATAACGCCGGCGCCGTTGCAGGTGGGGCACGCGCCTTCCGAGTTGGAGCTGAACAGCGCGGGCTTGACCCCGTTCGCTTTGGCGAACGCCTTGCGGATGGGCTCAAGCAGGCCGGTGTACGTGGCGGGATTGCTTCTCCGCGATCCTCGGATGGCTCCCTGGTCGATGACCACGACGCCGTCCCGCTTGGCCACCGAGCCGTGGATCAGTGAGCTTTTGCCTGATCCGGCCACGCCGGTGACAACACACAGCACACCGAGCGGAATGTCGACGTCCACGTTCTGCAGGTTGTGCGTCGACGCTCCCCTGACCTCCAGCGCCTTCGCCGCCGGACGGACAGTGTCTTTGAGCCTGGCCCGGTCGTCGAGGTGGCGACCGGTGATGGTGTCGGATTTTCGCAGTCCCTCAACGGTTCCCTCGAAGCAGAGGGTCCCGCCCTTCGTGCCTGCTCCGGGTCCCAGGTCGATGACGTGGTCGCCGATCGTGATGGTCTCCGGCTTGTGTTCAACGACGAGCACCGTGTTCCCTTTGTCCCGCAGCTGAAGCAGGAGCCGGTTCATCCGTTCGATGTCGTGCGGATGGAGACCGATGCTGGGCTCGTCGAAAACGTAGGTGACGTCGGTGAGTGAGGAACCGAGGTGGCGGATCATCTTGGTCCGCTGCGCTTCGCCGCCGGAAAGCGTGCCAGCGGGCCGGTCGAGCGAGAGGTAGCCCAGGCCGATGTCGGCGAAAGAATCGAGAAGGTGCTGCAGCCCCTTGAGGAGCGGCGCCACGGTGGGTTCTTTGAGATCGCGCAGCCAGTCGGCCAGGTCGCTGATCTGCATCGCGCAGAGCTCGGCGATGTTCTTGCCGTTGATTTTCGAGGAGAGCGCCTCCTTGGTGAGACGTGTCCCTTTGCATTCCGGGCAGGTCTGGAACGTCACTGCGCGTTCGACGAACCGGCGCACGTGCGGCTGCATCGCCTCAGGGTCCTTGGAGAGCATCGACTTCTGGATCTTCGGGATGATGCCCTCATAGGTGAGGTTGATTCCTTCGACCTTGATCTTGGTGGGCTCCGCGTACAGCATGGTGTCGAGCTGTTTCGCTGTGAATTTGGCGATCGGCTTGTCCATCGGCAAACCCATGCCCCCGAACAACCTGCCGTACCAGCCGTCCATCGAGTACCCGGGAACTGTCAGCGCGCCGTCGGCGAGCGTCTTCGCGTCGTCATACAGGGCCGTTCGATCGATGTCATTGACGTTGCCCATCCCCTCGCACCGCGGGCACATCCCACCCAGGTAGACGGCCTGGCTGACAACACTCTTTTCCACCCGGCCGCCCTTGTCTGTCGACATGACGCCGCTCGCCTTGCGGGTAGGAACGTTGAAGGAGTAGGCGGTGGGCGGACCGACGTATGGGGATCCGAGCCTGCTGAAGAGGATGCGCAGCATGGCGTTGGCATCGGTGGCCGTACCGACGGTTGAGCGCGGATTGGCGCCCATCCGCTCCTGATCAACGATGATCGCGGTGGTTACCCCCTCGAGCAGATCGACGTCGGGACGCGCAAGCGTGGGCATGAATCCCTGCACGAAGGCGCTATAGGTTTCGTTGATCATCCGCTGTGACTCCGCGGCGATCGTGGCGAAGACCAGTGAGCTTTTACCGGATCCCGAGACCCCCGTGAAAACGGTCAGCCGCCGTTTGGGGATCTCGACGCTGATGTCCTTCAGGTTGTTTTCCCGCGCACCCTGCACGCGGATCAGGTCATGGGTGTCGGCAATGTGCATGGCTCTATCCAATCAGGTAGGGCAAGCAATGGGCAGACCCTGATTGATCAGGCAATGAGCACTCACGAGGCAGGTTGCCTAAGATAACGGTATGACGTCCACCGTGCCTGATCCCATCCCTACCAGCGACGACGAATTCCTCTGGCTTGAGGATATCTACGGCGAAGAACCCCTCCGGTGGGTGCGCGGCCAGAATGCAGAGACGGAGGATGTTCTGGTCAACGACGCCTTCCTCGCAGACGAACAGCGCCTTCTCGAGGTTCTTGACTCCACCGACCGGATTCCGATGGTCGTAAAGCGCGGTGAGCACTACTACAACTTCTGGCGGGACAAGGAACACCCGAAAGGGCTCTGGCGGCGGACCACCTGGGACAGCTACCTCACCGACGCCCCGGAGTGGGACACGCTTCTCGACGTCGATGAGCTGGCGGCTGTGGAGGGTCAGGAGTGGGTTTGGGGCGGCGCGATGTTCCTGCGTCCGGCTGACGGCGATCCCTACCGGCGGGCCCTGATCGCCCTTTCACCGGACGGCGGGGACGCGCAGCGCTACCGCGAGTACGACCTCGCCGACCGCTCCTTCGTGAAGGGCGGCTTCGATATCCCGGTGGCAAAGAGCAGGATCAGCTGGGCTGGGCCGGATGCGCTGCATGTCGGCACGGACTTCGGGCCGGGATCTATGACCACGAGCTCCTACCCCCGCACAGTGCGCACCCTTCGGCGTGGTGAACCGCTGGACGCTGCGCAGCTCTACTTCGAGATCCCTGAGAACTCGATGATGGCCGCAGTGGCCCATGATCAGACGCCGGGCTTCGAACGCGATATCGCCGCCCACATTATCGACTTCTACTCAAGCCGCACCTACCTGCGCGGCGAAGAGGAGTGGGTGCACATCGACGTCCCCGACGACGTCAACGTGTCGCTGCACCGCCAGTGGCTGCTGCTGCGGCCACGGACCGATTTCGAACTCGACGGCGTCACGTACCGCGGAGGCTCGCTTCAGGCGGCCCTTCTGGAGGACTTCCTCGCCGGGCGCCGCGGACTGACAACCGTCTTCGAGCCGGATGCGCACACTGCCCTGCAGTCCTGGAGCTGGACGAGGGACTACCTCCTGCTCAACCTGCTCAGGGATGTTTCTTCGGAAATCCGCGTGCTCAACCCTGCCGATTCGTGGACGGCCGAACTGCTGGATGCCTGCCCGCCCCTGCACTCGGTGGATGCGTATGCGGTCGATGACGAGGACGACGACGCCGGTAATGACTACTGGCTGGTTGCCACCGGCTTCCTCACTCCCACTACGGTGGTGCGCGGCACCATCGGTGGAGCGCACGCGGAAGTGAAGGAGTCGCCGTCGTACTTTGATGAGTCCTCCTTCACCGTCTCGCAGCACTTCGCGCAATCCAGTGACGGCACCCGGGTTCCCTACTTCCAGGTGGCGTCCAAGGACCTGGTGCTCGACGGCGGCAACCCTACGCTGCTCTCCGGCTACGGAGGATTCGAACATGCCATGACACCCGCGTACAGCGGAGTGACCGGGCGCGGCTGGCTGGAACGCCGGACCGAGGACGGCCGGTCCGGTGTGTACGTGCTGGCCAATATCCGGGGCGGCGGCGAGTATGGGCCCGCCTGGCACCAGGCGGCGCTGCACGCCAACCGGCACCGGGCCTACGAGGATTTCGCCGCGATCGCCCAGGATCTGGTGGACCGCGGAGTGACCCGACCGGAGCTGCTCGGCTGCACGGGCAGGAGCAACGGCGGGTTGCTGGTGGGCAACATGCTCACCAAATACCCGCACCTCTTCGGCGCCATCTCGTGTGGTGTCCCCCTGCTGGACATGAAGCGGTACACCAAACTCTCCGCGGGCTACTCGTGGATTGCCGAGTACGGCGATCCGGACAAGCCGGAGCAGTGGGAGTACGTTCAGACGTTCTCGCCGTATCACCGGCTGCAGGAGGGGACGGCGTACCCGAAGACCCTGATCTGGACTGCTACGAGTGACGATCGGGTGGGCCCGGTGCAGGCACGGAAGATGGCCGCCCGGATGAAGGCGCTTGGAGTGAAGAACGTATGGTTCCACGAAGCGCTCGAGGGCGGGCATGCCGGAGCCTCCGATAACCGCCAGGCGGCGCGCATGCACGCCATGTCCCACGAGTTTGTGTGGAAAGCGCTGACGGGCAAGCTGTAGGGCCCGCGTTATTTTGCTCTTGCCCTGAGGTTCTGGGTAGTCTTGGGTGGCTAGTAATAGCTGCTGGAGACGTGCCAGAGCGGCCGAATGGGCTTCACTGCTAATGAAGTGTGGGCCTAAAGCCTACCGGGGGTTCAAATCCCCCCGTCTCCGCGTTTCGAAAAGGCGCCTCGGTCCTGGACCGGGGCGCCTTTTCCTTTACACGAACGTGTCTGCTGAACGGTTAGGCCTTCAGTGCGAGGACAAAGGGAAGCACTTCCTGGGCGCCTGCCTGCCTCAGTGCCCTTCCGGCGACTGTGAGGCTCCACCGGCTGTCCGCCAGATCATCGACCAGCAGCACCGGGCCGGGATTCGCCGCGAACCAGGCACGGCCTTCGTCCGGTACCGCAAACCTCTCCCACACCGCTGCGAGACGGAACGCACTGTTGCCGCCGGAGCTGCCGCTCGGCCAGCCCTGCGGCAGTTGAAGTGCCCCCAGGTGAGGGATTCGGCCCACGCCGGCCAAGCTTTCGGCGAGCGAACGGATCAGCAGAGCGCGCCGTCGTGAGGGCATGCTGACCACCGCCACCGGTCTGGTGTCCCACTGCCATTCTGCGAGCACCCGCACACAGGCCTGCACGGCTGCCGGGTCCAGCGCGGCGTCTTCGGATGAGTCCGCAAGGAGTTCCCGTACCCGGTTCCCCCAGCCGAGGTCAGTCATGCGTGCGAGTGCACGTCCGGCGGAGACCTGCTGGTCCGCGGGGATGCGCCCCTTGACGGGGACACCGAGCTTGTCCATCCCGGATGGCCATTGGCTCCTGGGTTCCAGAAGGACACCGACCCTGCCGAGCGCGCTGGCGGCACTCTCCGAGGCGTCGTGTGACACTTCGTCCGAGAACCAGGACCCGGCACAGTTGTCGCAGCGGCCGCAGGGCGCAGCCAGCGGATCATCGAGCGCGGCAGCGAGGAATTCCATCCGGCAGCCACTGGTATTTTCATAGTCGAGCATTGAGTTCTGCTCCTGCACACGAGCTGCCGAAATGCGCGAATACCGCTCGCGGTCATACTCCCAGGGCCTCCCGGTGGCCTGCCAACCTCCGGTCACCTTCTGTACCGCACCATCCACGTCAAGCACCTTCAGGAGAAGCTCGAGCGGCGATCGCCGCACGTCCACCCGGGCTTCGAGGGCCGGCGTGGAGAGCACCGTTCCTCCTGCCAGTTCCGCCAGGATCCGCTGCGCCTTGTCCTCGGCGGGCATGGACGAGGTGGCGAAGTACTCCCAGATTTCGCGGTCCTCATTTCCCGGAAGCAGCAGCACATCCGCGTTGGGGGTTCCTCGGCCGGCGCGGCCCACCTGCTGGTAATAGGCGACCGGAGAGGACGGCGCGCCAAGGTGCACCACGAACCCGAGATCGGGTTTGTCGAAGCCCATGCCGAGGGCACTCGTGGCGATCAACGCCTTCACCTCGTTGTTCTTGAGTGCCTTCTCCGCCGCTTCACGATCCGCCGGGTCTGTTCGGCCGGTGTAGGCCAGCACGGAATGGCCGCTCTCCCGCAGGAGGCGTGCAGTGTCTTCAGCTGCAGAGACGGTGAGGGTGTAGATGATCCCGCTTCCAGGCAGATCATTCAGGTGGGTCAGGAGCCACGCGAGCCGTGAGCGGGGGCTGGGAAGGCGCAGCACGCCGAGCCGCAGCGACTTGCGGGCAAGTTCTCCGCGCAGCGTGTAGACAGCGGTTCCGTCGGTGCCGAGCTGATCTTCGACGTCCTTGACCACGCGGGAGTTGGCGGTGGCCGTGGTTGCAAGCACGGGCACGCCCTGCGGCAGCGTGGTGATGAGATCGCGGAGGCGCCGGTAGTCCGGCCGGAAATCATGACCCCAATCAGAGATGCAGTGGGCCTCGTCAATCACCAGCAGCCCGGTGCGACGGATGAGTTCCGGCAGCTGGTTCTCGCGGAAGGCCGGGTTATTCAGCCGCTCCGGGGACACCAGGAGCACGTCCAGTTGGTCCGCGTCGAGCGTGGTGGTGATCTCTTGCCACTCGGTTTGGTTTGCCGAATTGATGGCAGCGGCCCGGACACCTGCGCGCTCGGCGGCAGCCACCTGGTCCCGCATCAGCGCGAGCAGCGGAGACACGATGAGGGTGGGTCCCGCACCCATGGCGCGCAGCAGCAGGCTCGCAACGAAGTACACGGCGGATTTCCCCCACCCGGTGCGCTGCACCACCAGGGCCCGGCGCCCACCACTGACCAGCGCCTCGATAGCCTCGAACTGGCCCTCATGAAATGCGGCGTCCTCGCGCCCCACGAGTGTTCGAAGAATCGCGAGCGCCTGCTGGTGGAGGGTGGTTGTTTCAGCCATGCGCCCCAGTATGGCAGTTGGTACTGACGCATTCGGCGGGCTTCGGCGCAGTGTGGACAACCGTCGTCGTCCATTACTCCCCAGCCTCCGGACGGCCGAAGCCAAGCGGTTAGACTTTCCAGCGTGAACACAACCATCGATCTGTCCGCATCGTTCAAAGCCTATGACGTACGAGGGATCGTCGGTGAGACCATCACCACGGAGTCCGTCCGGGCAGTGGGCGCCGCCTTCGTTGATGTGCTGAAACTGTCCGGGGAAACCGTCCTGGTTGGCGGCGACATGCGCCCTTCCTCGCCGGAGTTTTCCGAGGCCTTCGCGGAAGGCGCTACCACCCGCGGCGCAGATGTGGTGTTCCTCGGTCTGATCTCCACTGATGAGCTCTACTACGCCAGCGGCAGGTACAACGCCGCAGGCGTCACCTTCACAGCCAGTCACAATCCCGCCCAGTACAACGGTATGAAGATGTCCCGCCCCGGCGCAGTCCCGGTGTCCTCCGAGACGGGCCTTGCGGAGATCCGGGAGCTGGCGGAGAAGTACCTTGCCGAAGGCACCATTCCGGCAGGCGAGCGGCGTGGCTCCACTTCCTCACGGGATGTACTGAAGGATTACGCCGAGTATCTGCGTTCGCTGGTGGATCTCTCGGGCAGCCGCCCGATGAAGGTTGTTGTGGATGCAGGTAACGGCATGGCAGGGCTCACTACGCCGGCAGTGCTTGGGGCCGAGTACCTGGACGCTTTGCCGTTCGAGATCATTCCGCTCTATTTCGAGCTGGACGGCACCTTCCCCAACCATCCCGCCAATCCCCTCGAGCCGGAAAACCTCCGCGACCTGCAGCAGGCAGTGGTCAGTAACGGCGCGGACATCGGGCTCGCTTTCGACGGGGACGCGGACCGGTGCTTTGTCATCGATGAGCAGGGCAACCCGGTTTCGCCCAGCGCAATCACGGGCATGGTGGCGCGCAGGGAGATCCGCCGTGCGCAGGCTGCCGGCGAGCAGGAACCCGTGATCATCCACAACCTGATCACCTCACGCGCCGTGCCGGAACTGGTTCGCGCAGAGGGCGGCCGGCCGGTGCGCACGCGCGTGGGCCACTCCTTCATCAAGGCCGTCATGGCAGAGGAGGGCGCGGTCTTCGGCGGCGAACACTCGGCTCACTATTACTTCCGTGAGTTCTGGAACGCAGACACCGGAATGCTCGCAGCCATGCATGTGCTCGCCGCGCTCGGCGAACAGGATCAGCCGCTGTCCGAGCTCGGCCGTGAATACGAGCCCTACTTCGCCTCCGGCGAGATCAACACCCGGCTCGACGACGTCGCTGCCGCGACCGCGCGCGTCCGGCAGGAATTCGAGAACGACGGCGTCACAGTGGACGAGGTTGATGGCCTCACCTTTACTGCCGACGACGGCTCCTGGTGGTTCAACCTCCGGGCGTCCAATACGGAGCCGTTCCTGAGGCTCAATGCGGAAGCCGAAAAGCCTGAGACCCTCGAAAGCCTCACCACTGCGGTTCTCGAGCAGATCCGGCAGTAACTGCCCTTCTTAAGTCAGTGTGGCCGCCCCCCGTTGGAAGAACCGGCCACACTGTTACGGACTACTCGCCGCTAGGGCTTACCCGCCGCTAGACCGCGAAACGCTCCTTCAACCGCTGCAGTTCTCCGGATAGCTCCGCGGGCAGTGACTCCCCGAACTGCTGGTACCACTGCTCGATGCCCTCCAGCTCGGCAGCCCACTCGTCAGCATCCACCCGGACCGCCTGCTCAACGTCAGCGGCGGTGAGGTCCAGGCCGGTGAGATCGATCGCGTCCGGCGCCGGCACGTACCCGATCGGGGTCTCAACGGCATCGGCCTGGCCCTCGAGCCGTTCGATGATCCACTTGAGCACCCGTGAGTTGTCACCGAAGCCCGGCCACGCAAAGCCGCCGTCCGCGGTGCGGCGGAACCAGTTCACGAGGAAGATCTTCGGCAACCGCGCCTGGTCTGCCTGGCCGCTGACTTTCAGCCAGTGGCTGAGGTAATCACCGGCATCGTAACCAATGAAGGGCAGCATCGCCATTGGATCGCGGCGCACCCTGCCAACCGCTCCGGCAGCGGCGGCCGTGGTCTCCGAGGACAGGGTGGAGCCCATGAAGATGCCGTTGGTCCAGTCGCGTGACTGCGTCACGAGGGGGACGGTGGTCTTTCGCCGGCCGCCGAAGAGGATCGCCGACAGTTCAACGCCCTCAGGGTCGTTGAATTCTTCGGCAAGCATGTCGATCTGGTCGATCGGCGTGCAGAACCGGGCATTGGGATGGGCAGCCGGGTTGTCCGAGGAGGGCGTCCAGTCGTTGCCCTGCCAGTCCATCAGGTGTGCTGGCACGTCCTCGGTCATGCCCTCCCACCAGACACCGCCGTCGTCAGTCAATGCAACATTGGTGAACACGGAATTGCCCTTGGCGATGGCACGCATGGCGTTGGGATTCGTGTCCCACCCGGTGCCGGGCGCCACGCCGAACAGGCCGGCTTCGGGGTTGACCGCCCGCAATTCGCCCTCTTTCCCGAAACGCATCCATGTGATGTCGTCTCCGAGTGTCTCGACCTTCCACCCCTCAATGGTCGGGTCGAGGAGGGCGAGGTTCGTCTTGCCGCAAGCGGACGGGAAGGCTGCGGAAACGTAGTACGTCTTGTTCTCCGGAGAAGTGAGCTTCAGGATGAGCATGTGCTCAGCGAGCCAGCCCTCGTCCCGGGCCATCACCGAAGCAATGCGAAGGGCATAGCACTTCTTGCCAAGCAAAGCGTTTCCGCCGTAACCGGATCCGAAGGACCAGATTGAGCGCTCCTCCGGGAAGTGCACAATCCACTTTTCCTCGTTGCACGGCCACGCGACGTCCTGCTGCCCCGGCTCCAGCGGCGCACCTACGGAATGAAGGGCCGGGACAAACTCGGCATTGAGTTCGGTCAGCCGGTCCAGGACCTCGGTACCGATGGTCGCCATGATGCGCATGGAGGTCACTACATAGGCGCTGTCCGTGATCTCGACGCCGAACTTCGGGCTCTGCGCATCGAGGTGGCCCATGACGAAGGGGATCACATACATGGTCCTGCCGCGCATGGAGCCGGCGAACAGGCCGCGCAGCTTCTCCTTCATCTTGTCCGGGTCCATCCAGTTGTTGGTGAATCCGGCGTCCCGCTCGTTCTGCGAGCAGATGAAGGTCTGCTCCTCGACCCGGGCAACATCGGCCGGGTCGGAGAACGCTGCGAAAGAGTTGGGGAAGAGCTTGGGATTGAGGCGCTTGAAGGTGCCGGCGGAGACCAGCTCATCGCTGAGCTGTGCGTTCTCCTCAGCGGATCCGTTGACCCAATACACCCGGTCCGGCTGCGTCAGCGCGGCAGTCTCCTCGACCCAGGCCAGCAGTTCCCGATGAGTTGTAGGTGCAGCCATTACTGCATCGTGCTCAGTCGCTCGGTCAGCAAGCAACGGCTGCCGCACAGAATCGCCCATGTCTCGTCCCTTCGTTGGGTGGGTGGTGTGTATTGATGCTAGGGGCGGTATCAGCGCGGATTTCCGCCGTCGAAGGCGTACTGTTGGTCCTGCGAACGCGGTGATCCGCGCAAGTACGCGGTTTTACCTAACTCCTCACCCTGCTTAGTGTGATAAACGTCACGTAGACCGGTCTAGCCCGCTCTGCGGCTGTAATCGAGCACTTCCGCCAATTAGCATTAGGTTCCGAATGGCTGTAAAGTGATCTACGGCCAAACGGCCATGGAGAAGTCATTCACAACGGCTTTGAACTGCGTGCGTAGCTCAACGGATAGAGCATCTGACTACGGATCAGAAGGTTGGGGGTTCGAATCCCTTCGCGCGCACCACTAAACAAACCGCTCCGGGCAACCGGGGCGGTTTTGGTTTAACCTCTCCCGTTCTTCGGAGCTTGCCCCACCGCATCTCCGGTGCCAAGCTCAGGACCATGAGTGCCGAGCAGACCACCGACGTCATTGTTATCGGAGCCGGCGCGGTGGGCGAGAATGCTGCCGCCCGTGTGATTCAGGGAGGGCTCTCCGCCACCCTCGTCGAATCGGAACTGGTGGGCGGCGAGTGTTCCTACTGGGCCTGCATGCCGTCGAAGGCACTGCTGCGGCCGGGTTCCGCCCTGCACTCCGCGCGCGCGGTCGCGGGCTCACGTGAAGCAGTCACCGGCACCCTTGATGCCCAGCAGGTACTGGCCCGCCGCGACGAATTCACCTCGCACTGGGATGATTCCTCGCAGGTCGAATGGGTGGAGAAGACCGGAATCACACTGGTCCGCGGCCGCGCCCGCCTCACCGGCGAGCGTCGGGTCGAGGTGACCACCGACGACGGCGCCACCACCCTGGTTGCGCGCCACGCCGTCGCTCTCGCTACGGGATCCGCGCCGACCATTCCTCCTATCGACGGTCTTGACGGCCTCAACTTCTGGGGTACGCGGGAAGCGACATCTGCCAAGGAAGTGCCGGAATCGCTCGCAGTGCTGGGCGGCGGAGTTGCAGGTGCAGAACTGGCGCAGGCCTACGCCCGGCTTGGTTCAGCGGTCACCCTGATCGCCCGGAGCGCGCTGCTGGGCAGCTACCCGGAACCCGCGGCGCGGCTGGTGCAGCAGGGCCTGGAGCACGACGGCGTTACCCTTCATCTGAACACCGGCACCGAATCGGTTGCTTACGATGGCGAACGCTTCCGCGTGAGCCTCGCCGGCGGAACCGTTGTGGAGTCAGAGAAGCTCCTCGTCTCCACCGGCCGCCATCCTGCCCTGGCAGGTCTCGGTGTGGAGGAACTCGGGCTCGAACCACGGCGGCTGGACACTGATGACTCCGGCCAGGTCAGCGGCCATCCCTGGCTCTACGCAGTGGGCGACGCCGCCGGGAAAGTGCTCCTCACACATCAGGGAAAATACGAGGCCCGGATGACCGGGGATGCGATCGTTGCCCGCGCGAAGGGCGAGTTGCAGGGGCCGCCGGAAAGGTGGGGGCCGTTTGCAGCCACCGCGGATTCGTACGCCGTCCCCCAGGTTGTCTTCACCGATCCGGAAATCGCCATGGCGGGCCGGACACTCGAGACAGCACGCAAGGACGGGCTGAACGTCAGCGAGACGTCACTGGAGCTGTCGGTTGCCGGATCTTCCCTCCACGCCGACGGCTACCAGGGTTGGGCGCAGATGGTGGTGGACGAGGAACGGAAGGTTCTGGTGGGCGTGACCTTCGCCGGACCGGACGTAGCCGAACTCCTGCACGCTGCGACCATCGCCATTGCCGGTGAGGTTCCGCTGCACCGCCTCTGGCACGCCGTGCCCGCGTACCCAACGATCAGCGAAGTGTGGCTCCGGCTGCTTGAGAAGTACGGGCTTTAGGGCGTGTCTGTCTCTCAGCGGAATCGGGCGGTGGCCGTTTCACGCCCCCGCCCGAGCGAGACCGGCGCACTCTGCCCGTCGCGCTTGATCACGTAATCACCGAAGAAACCCGTAATCGTCAAGCGTGCGTCATGATCCGTGCGCATCGTCGTTCCCGGCAGCCACCACTCGCCCTTGATCAGCGACCGCAGAGCGTGAAACGAAGGTTTCGGCGTGCCGTCGGCGCGAACAAGCCCGCCCGGCGCACCGAGCCACGCTCCGTCGTCGGTGAGCCCCCAGTAGGTGATGGCCTGCACGGCCGGGTGGCCCACGAGTGAGCGATAGTGGCGGACGACCTCGTCCGCTTGCCTGCCCTCTCCCTCGGGCGTCGACGGCCAGGATGGGATCTGATAGTCGTTGAGGTCGACGATCCCCGGCGGCATGAGGTCCCCCGACAGCAGAGTCGTCTCGGTCAGATGGAGGGGCAGCCCGAAGCGGGCGAACCGGTCGACCATCGCGAGCATGGTCTCTTCTCCCCAATACCCCTGATGCATGTGCGTCTGCAGGCCGATCGCATCCACAGCGATTCCCGCTTCAAGCGCGCCCTCGATCAGGGCTTCGTAGTCGCTCGACAAGTCGAAGTCGTTCAGGACGAGCGTCGCCGAAGGGTTCGAGGCACGAGCTTCCTCGAACGCGAGCTGAATCATGGGCACGCGGCCAATGCTCCGCGCAAGCCGGGTGATACCGTTTTCCTCTGCCGTGAACACGGGCATGATGACGACTTCGTTGATGGCGTCCCACGAGTCGATGACCCCGGAAAAGCCGGTCACCTCGCGTCGGATCCTCTCGCGCTGCAGCCGCTCGATCTCCGCCACCGGTAGACCGGTGAGCCACTCGGGCGCCAGCGTGTGCCAAGTAAGCGGATGCCCCTTCACCGCCACTCCGCGCTCAGCGAACCACGAGGCGGCCCGGAGAAGCCTTCGGGTGTCAGGCTTGCCGCGGGTCGGCTCGAATCCTCGCCAGTAGAACGGAAGGGTCGCAGTGTTGAAGAGGTCGAGCCACATCGTCTCGAGCTCCGGCAGGCCCGCAGAACCTGCCCCTCCGAAAACGGGCTCCGCCGCGGCGGCCTGCTCGGTCTCCCCATTGGCGAGCGGGATGAAGTCGAAACCGATGTTGCCGAAGGTGAAGTCATGACTCAGCTGTTCGACGGTGACATCCGCGTTGCGCGCGGGATTGCCGAAGGAGTCCAGCACGGTGACCTGCGCCGTCACCCGGCGGTGATCGACACTCAAGAGGCGCTCCGCGCGATCTCGTTGAAACTCGGATGGAAGGCCCGGTCGAAGCCCACGACGCGGGCTTCCCCAGAGAGCTGCACCGAGTGAGTGATCCGTATGTCGGTGCTCGACGCTCCAAGACCAAAGACGATCTCTCCCGGTTCGACGATCCGCTCGCCGTTTCGGCCGGTGAAGCCGGTGACATCAGCGGGAACGTGTATCGAGAGCTCGACGGATTCGCCCGGCAACAGGTCAACGCGCTGAAAACCGACCAGACGCTGCACCGGGCGCACCACTGACGCGACCGGATCGTGGACGTAAATCTGGACGATTTCTGTCCCGGCACGGTCCCCGGTGTTGCGCAGACGGAGGCCGAGGGTCGCCGTGCCATCGACTCCGACCGTACCCGGCCCGTGCTCGCCGGCGCTCCAGTCAAAGGTCGTATACCCGATCCCATGCCCGAACGCGAAGACCGCGGTCGGGTCGATGTTCGACACTCCGTTGGAGCGCGCCAGGGGAGCGGCCAGGTATGTGGACGGCTGCGTTCCCTCTGAGGCCGGGATGCTCACAGGCAGGCGCCCGCTCGGATTGACCCGGCCGGAGAGGATGCCGGCGAGCGCGGCGGTTCCTTCTTCTCCTGCGAAGAAGGCCTGCACGATCGCGCTGGCGCCCGTGACAGCGGATCCCAGCGCATACGGTCGTCCAGCGAGCAGGGTGACCACGGCAGGAGTCGATGTTGCCAGGACGGCATCGAGAAGGTTCTGTTGGGCACCGGGCAGGCGGAGCGACTCGACGTCGCAGCCCTCACCGCTTGTGCCGCGGCCAAAAAGCCCGGCCCGGTCGCCGAGGGCGACGATGACGACGTCCGCCCGCGTTGCAGCATCCACCGCTGCGGGGATCCCGGCGGTTTCTCCTCCGTCGATCGTCGTGCCCGGTACGTGTTCGATGTCGGCTTCGGGAAACTCGATGCGAATGCTATCCAGCAGGGTAGGCAGTTCGATACCGAGGGGTATGCCAGGATGCTGCACGCCGACATGCGCAGGGAAGGAGTAGCAGCCGAGAACGGCGAAGGGGTCGTCGGTGGTCGGCCCGACGACAGCAATGCGGCGCGGGGCGGCGAGCGGAAGGGTCCCGTCGTTGCTCACAAGCACGATGGACTGTTCGGCGATCTCGCGGGCGACCGCCCGATTGCCGGGGTTGTCCAGGTCGATGATGCCGCGGATGCCTTCCGTGTTGTCCACGTCTGCGTCCCGCAGCGCTTCGGGTGTGGCATCCCAGTCACGATCGAGCAGTCCGAGTTCGACTTTCTGGCGCAGCACACGCCGGAGGGCACGATCTATGACCGCCTCGGGCAGGTCACCCGACCGGACCGCTTCAGCCAGCGGCGCACCGAAGGTCTTCACCGTTGGCAGTTCGACGTCCACGCCCGCCTTAAGCGCGAGAGCAGCGGCCTCGCCCCACGAACCCGCGACGCCGTGAAGCAGTTTCAGGAAGGCGATCCCGAAGTAGTCGGCGACGACGGTGCCGTCGAAACCCCAGGTGTCGCGCAGGACTCCGGTGAGCAGCGACTCGTCGGCCGCGGATGGCACGCCGTCGACGTCGGTATAGGAGTGCATGACCGAACGCGGCTTGCCTTCACGCATGACCATTTCGAACGGGACGAGCAGCACGTCAGCGAGTTCACGCGGACCGACCGAGACCGGCGCGAGGTTACGGCCGGCTTTCGACGCCGAGTATCCGACGAAGTGCTTCAGAGTTGCGACGATTCCTGCGGACTCGAGGCCACGGACGTACGCCGTTCCGATGGTGCCGATGAGATACGGGTCCTCACCGATGGTCTCTTCGACGCGGCCCCAGCGGGCATCCCGCACCACGTCGAGCACCGGGGCAAGGCCCTGGTGGATGCCGACCGAGCGCATGTCGGACCCGATGCGGTGTGACATCCGCTCAATGAGCCCCGGATTGAACGAGGCACCCCAGGCCAGGGGCACCGGATAGGCGGTCGCCCCCCAGGTGGCGAAGCCGGCAAGACACTCTTCATGCGCAACAGCCGGGATGCCGAACCGGTTGGATGCCGCGATCCGGCGCTGGCTGCGGAGGAGGGACAGCGCCCCGAGCGCCGGGTCGACCGGAGCCGAGCCGAACGGTCGAGTCAACTGGCCGAGCCCGTTCGGCAGAAGGGCATCGAGGTCGACGACGTCGTCCATGTCGTTCTGATGCGGGGCAACGTCCCCGCCCTCGCTGGACGCACCGACCCAGACGCCGAACAGCTGGGCGATCTTCTCCTCGAGCGTGAGCTCGGTGAGGAGTGCTTCGACGCGGTCGGAAGCGGATGCGGTGACGTCCTGCCATGCAGGCGTGGTCGTCGTGGATGTTGTGGTGCTCAAGGGAAGTCCTAACCTTTGACGGCGCCGGTGAGTCCGCCGACGATGCGACGCTCGAACAGCGTGAAAAATATCAGTGCCGGAATCATGGACAGTGAGGTGAAGGCGAGTACCTTTGCCGTGTCCACCGAATACTGCGAAGCGAACGCCTGAACGCCGAGCGGCAGGGTGTACGTCTCCTGGTTGCTGAGGATGAACAGCGGCAGAAGGTAGCTGTTCCAGCTCGCCACGAAAGCAAGGATGCCCGTCGTCACCACGCCCGGCAGCGACAAAGGAACGACCATCCGGAAGAAGAAGCCCAGCCGGCTCGTGCCGTCGATCGACGCCGCCTCTTCGATCTCATCGGGGATGGCTTTGAGGAACGGGACCAGGATGATGATCGTCACCGGCAAGCCGAAGGCGATCTGCGGGAGGATCACGCCAGCCAGGCTGTTCATCAGGCCGAGATCCCTGACGAGGATGTAGAGCGGCGTGATCGCCACGGTCATCGGGAACATGAGCCCGGCGGCGAACAGTGAATACATCGCTCCACGACCGGCAAACGTGTATCGCGCAAGGATGAAGCTCGCCATCAGGCCCAGCACCACCACACCGATGGTCGTGGCGATCCCGGCAATCGCCGAGTTGCCGACCTGCTGCCAGAAGGTCGGGCTCGCGAGCACCTCAGCGTAGTTGTCGAAATTCCACGGGTTCGGGAGTCCCGCGGGCGAATTGGTGATCTGCGAGTTGTCGCGGAACCCACCGAGGATGATGTAGACGACGGGTCCGAGACAGAGCGCGATGAAGACAAAGGCGATGAAGTAGGTCGCCGGGCTGCCCCATGGCTGGCGGTTACTCGGTCGACGCTTTTCGCGCGTGGGTGTGGGAGCTTCGAGAACAGTCATCACTTCTTTCCTTCCGTGAGGGCACCGGCGGTGTCGCGTTGGAGAACGAACCGCTGGTAGATCAATGCGATGACGAGGGATATCAGGAACATGACGACGGCGACAGCACTGCCGTAGCCGAAGTTGCCCGACGTGCGTCCGTTGGCGACCATGTAGGTGGCCATGGTCGAGGTGCCCGCAGTCGAGGCGACGTACTGGCCCCAGATGATGAAGACCAGGTCGAACAGCTGCAGCGAGCCGATGATTGACAGGAACGCCCAGATCCGCAAGGTCGGCCCGAGGAGCGGCAGCGTGATGGTGCGCTGGGTCTGCCAGTAGCTGGCGCCGTCGATCGAGGCCGCCTCGAACAATTCGTCTGGGATGCTCTGCAGTCCGGCGAGAAAGAGGATGACGGCGAAGCCGATGTACTTCCACGAGATGATCACCATCAGGGACCAGATGGCGATGCTCGGATCAGAGAGCCAGTCTGCCTGGAAAGCTCCCAATCCGATGCTTTCGAGCAGCCCATTGACGGCACCGGACGTCTGCAGCATGAGACCCCAGCCAATCCCGACGATGACTTCGGAAATGATGTACGGGACGAAGATGAGGACGCGGATGATCGACCGGCCACGGATCTTCCGGTTGAGCAGGAGTGCGAGGACGACCGCAATGGGGCCCTGGATGACCAGGGAGAGCACCAAAATGAACCCGTTGTGGCGCAGCACGTCGTGGAACGCGCTGTCCTGAAAGATGATCAGGTAGTTTTCGAAACCGACGAAATCGGTGGCCGGCCCAAAGCCCTTCCAGCGGAAGAAGCCGTAGTAGCCGGCGAGGACGACCGGGAAGATGACGAAGGCGACAAAAACGATGATCGCCGGCCCGGCCAGAAGCATGATCTCGAGGCGCTTGCGCCAGTCCGTTGGACGCCGTTTGGGCCGCGGTGCGGCAGGGGACGACGCGCGAACGCCGTCCCCTGCCGTTACCGTGCCCTGCGGCGGCTGCTTGTCGGTCAACAACGGAGCACCCACGGCAGGTTCAGTCATTATCTGCTGCTATCCCTTTGCTGCGGCATCGTTCACGGCGGAGACGATGTCTTCAGCTGTGCCCTGACCGGCGAACATGTCGACAACGCCCTTGTTCAGCGCGTTCCCGACGTTCTGACCGAACAGGGTGTCCAGCCACACCATGACGTACGGTGCGTCGTTGTACGCCTCCAGGATCGACTGGAGCGCCGGGTCAGTGACAACCGCCTGGGCGTCCTGGTTAGCGGGGAGAGTCTGGAACGCCTCTGCGTAGGCCTCCTGATGTTCCTGCTGCATGAAGAAGTTCAGGAACGCAGTGCACTCTTCTTTCGGGGCCTGCGCGGAGCAGGTGAAGCCGTCGACGCCACCCATCATGGCGCCCTCGGCGCCTTCGCCTCCCTCAACCTCAGGAAACGGGAACCAGCCAAGGTCAGGCAGCGGCTTCTCGTCGGGGGTCAGCGATGCGATGACACCTGGGTTCCAGGCGCCCATGAGTTCCATTGCTGCCTTTTTATTCGCAAGGAGACCTGCAGAGCTGCCTGCTCCCTGTTGCGCCGATGTGGTGAGGAATCCGTTGTTGAACGGTTCCGTCTTCACGAACTTCTCCAGTTCCTTTCCAGCCTCGAGCCAGCATGGGTCGTCAAATTGCTTCGACTCGGCCGCTTCGTTCATCGCATCCTGCGAGCATGCCCGCAACGCGAAGAAGTAGTACCAGTGCGCTGCCGGCCACGCATCCTTCGCGCCGACGGCGATGGGTTCGATTCCTGCACTCTTGAGCTTGTCAACGACGGAGCCGAGCTCGTCGATGGTCGTCGGTGTTCCCTCGACGCCCGCTTCGGCGAAGAGGTCCTGGCTGTAGAACATGCCGCCAGGCAGCACCGCGGTCGGCATTCCGTAGATCTTGTCGTCAACCTCGAAGGCGCTCAATACGCCTTCGGGCACAGCGGCCCTGGTGGCGTCGTCGATGGAATCCGAGATGTCCATGGCCTGTCCTGCTGCAACGACGTCCGCAAGCTTGCCGCCGCCGCGCGCCATGAAGATGTCCGGTGCATCGCCGGAGTTCAGCGCCGTCTGGAGCTTCCCGTCCATCTCTTCGTTCTGGATGGACTGCATCTCAATCGTGACGCCGGGGTTTGCCTCCTCGAACGCTGCGACCGTCTTCTCCCAGTACGCCTTGCCGGCACCGGTCGTCGAGTTCTGCCAGAACGTCATGGTGACGTCGCCACCTTCTGTTGCTCCATCGCTGGAGCCACACGCTGACAGTCCGCCGAGGGCGACTGCTGTCGCCACCCCAACGGTCAACAGCTTCCTGGTGTTCTGCTTGTTCATCTTTGAACGCCTCTCGAAAGTTTCGACATTTGCGCCGAAAGTTGTTAGTATGGTGCGAGCCTAAACATTGCTCCTGTGAAAGGCAAGAGTTTTCCGCAACGAATAGAGATTGGGTTCCTCATGATCGACTCAGGTAGCAAGGTCAAGCTCAATGAATTAGCCGATGAGGCCGGAGTTTCGGTCTCCACTGTCTCGAAAGTCCTCAACGGACGGTCCGACGTTTCCGCGCAGACGCGGGCGAAAATCGAAGAACTCCTCTCCAAGCAGGGATACCAACGACGCCCGGGCCTGCCCAACAGGGGCACCTTGATCGAGCTCGTTTTCCCCGAATTAGAGACGGCCTGGGCCATGGAGATCATCCGCGGAGTCGAAAATGTCGCTCGCGCCAACGATTTGAGCGTCGTGCTTACCGAGTCGGGTGACCGCCACTCCCCATCCCCGGCCTGGATCACCGGGGTTCTCCGCCGGCGCCCGGTCGGGGTGGTGCTCGTCTTCGCCGGTCTCGCAGCGGAAGCGAAGGCGACCCTCCAATCCCGCGCCATCCCGTTCGTGATCATCGACCCGGCCGGCGATCCAGCCCCGGATGTCCCCTCGGTCGGGTCGGCGAACTGGTCCGGTGGCCTCGTCGCCACCCGCCATCTCATCGAACTGGGACACACCCGGATTGCCGCGATCACCGGTCGCGACGACATGATGTGCTCCTTCGCCCGCGTCGACGGATACCGATCCGCCATGAACTCGGCCGGTATTGAGATCGATGAACGCTTCGTGCGATTCGGCAACTTCCAGGTCGACGGTGGCCGCAGCACCGCTCTCGAACTCCTGGCGCTGCCCGACCGCCCCACAGCGATCTTCGCGGGGAGCGACCTCCAGGCGCTCGGCGTCATCGAGGCTGCCAGGACCCTCGGGCTCCGGGTGCCCGTTGATTTGTCAATCGTCGGTTACGACGATCTGCAGCTCGCTCAGTGGTCCAGTCCTGCGCTCACAACCGTGCATCAGCCGCTCACGGCAATGGCCGAGGAAGCGGCGCGGCTCGTAATCCGTATGAGTGAGAGCACCCTCGAAACCATCCCCAGGATGGACCTCGCAACGCGGCTCGTCGTCCGTGAAAGTACGGCCGCGCCGGCTGCGGGCTGACGTGCCGAGGCTGAGGTGTTGCCCTTCCCCTAGGCGCGGCGAACCACGAAGTTGCTCACCTCGGCGTCACGCCCGTCCAGTTCCCCCCACTGCGAGGCATGACTGAGGACGGTGAGTCCCGCCGTCGGATAGTGGCTGGCAAGGTCAACCACAGCGTCCTCATCGGAGTCCACAGACGCGAGCCGCATGGCGAGGTTCTGGATGCCGGGCAGGTGCCCGATCACCAGGACGCTTGTTGCGGTGTCCGGCACCTGGTTGATCACCGCGAGTATCTCCGTGGCGGTTGCCGCATACAGTTTCGGCTCGAGCCGGGGAGTCGGAGCCTTCTCCCCCAACTCCTGGCACACCCAGATGCAGGTCTGGCGCGCGCGTAGTGCGCTGGACGTCAGAATGAGGTCCGGCAGGGCGTCGTGCTCCACCATCCACCGCCCAATCAGTGGCGCGTCCCGGTGTCCCCGTCCGCTCAGGGGCCGCTCATGGTCCGGCACATCCGAATGCCAGTCCGACTTCGCGTGCCGCAGGAGCATCAGGCGCTTCAGATGGTGGGAAGACATTCCCTCACCCTACTTGGAAAGCGGCACCTTAGATGGAGTACTCCGGAGCAGCCCACACCACAACTTCAGGGTGCTCATAGAAGCGGTAACCCTGCCCGCGAACCGTGCGCACCGTGTTGGCCAGACGGCCAAGCTTCGAGCGCAGGCGGCGGATGTGCACGTCAATGGTGCGCTCATTTGGAACCTCATCGGCGTTGCGCCACAACCCGCTGAGCAGTTCCTCACGGCCAACTGTCCGCGAGGCATTTTCGACCAGGTAGTTAAGGAGTTCGAACTCCTTGAAGGTCAGGTTCAGAATGTCACCGTCGAGGTGCACCTCGCGCCGGGACAGGTCAATCAGCACTCCGGTGGGACGTGGAGCCGGAGGAGGTGTGGGCTGCTGTTCGGTGCGCTGACGGCGGTTCACCGTAGGGTCACCCAGCGCCTGCCGGACAACATCAATATCGGTGCCGACGGCGTCTGCCGGAGCAAGCGCGACGGCGGCGTGGCTCTGTGCGCCGGGGACGAGTGTGCGGACGTAGGCCCGCACGTCCTGTGCCAGCTTGCTCAGCGTGGTGTCATTCTCGGCAGCGGTGTCCTCGTCCAGTGCAACGTAGAGAACAAATCCACGGGCGGTGGTGTCCGCCGTTACCGCCTGCGGTCCAGGAATCCCGTTGGGAGTGACCACCGGGACCGGCGCAGTGATGGGGTTGGCAGAGTCAGCAGGTGTAGGCACTGGCTTCAACTGTCCGTAGGCCGGCGCATACGAGGGTGCGGTCGGTTGACTGTAGGTCGGAAACCCCGGGCGCTGCCCGTAAGTCTGGCGCTGAATACTCGCGCGGTTTTGTGCGTTGCGGAGGGAAATGTGGACGTATCCGGAAGAAACGGTCATGTTTTAAACAACCTCATGGTGAATCGCCGTCATCACGGCTCGAATGCAGGGGTGTGCCCGGTCGAGATGGAGCTTCTGTGGAGCCCGCCGTTGGGCTAGGGAATGCGTAAGAGGGTGGGGTAAACCGTTACGCGCACATTCGACAGCAGCGAGATTCCTGCGCGGACATGATGCCCGGGGAATAAGCTGCGGCTGCAGATGCTGCTGAGTTGGTGTTCACAATCCGAATTATTACACGTAACAATCAGCTACGCACAAGTAACAATGGTAGGGCGTCCGCATGGTGGACGCTTCGAGTGAAGACAAAATGTCAAACCATCAGCATCGTTGCGCGGCACTTGAAGACGAAAAGGTGGCGAGGCGCACCTGTGAGCGGCATATTGTCCAGAGAACCTCTGGATGTCCGGAAGTGCTCAGGGGTGAGCGCCCGGATAGTGGACAATCGACCCAGCTAGCCGACGACGCCGTAGAGGCGGTCTCCTGCATCACCGAGGCCAGGCACGATGTAGGCGTTTTCATTCAGTTTCTCGTCGATGGAGGCAAGGACGATGGTGACGTTTTTGCCCTCCAGTTCCTGCTTGAGGACCTCGAGTCCCTCGGGCGCGGCAAGGAGGCAGATGCAGGTGACATCAGCTGCACCGCGGCGGAACAGGAACTTGATGGCCTCACGGAGGGTTCCTCCCGTAGCCAGCATGGGATCGAGCACGAACACCTGCCGGCCCGTGAGGTCATCAGGGAGCCGTTCAGCGTAAGTGATGGCCTCGAGAGTCTCCTCATTCCGGGCCATCCCCAAAAAACCGACTTCCGCGGTGGGCACGAGGCGGGTCATTCCCTCGAGCATGCCCAGACCTGCGCGGAGAATGGGAACGACGAGGGGCGTCGGCTTGACCAGGCCGGTTCCGACCGTTGTGGTGACAGGAGTCTCGATCTGCACCGGCTCAACGCGCACATCCCGCGTGGCCTCATACGCGAGCAGTGTCACCAGTTCCTCCGTGAGTAACCGGAAGACCGGAGACGGAGTGTTCTTGTCCCTCAGGACCGTCAATTTATGGGACACCAGGGGATGGTCCACTACCAGAACGCGCATTGCTCAAAAGTATCATTGGCACATGTCCAGCCACCGCGTCCCCGCAGAGCGGGACCATGCCGCGTGGATGCAGCTGGCGCTGGCCGCCGCCCGGCACACGGGTGAGACGGCGGACGTACCGATTGGCGCCGTCGTCGTCGGTCCTGATGGAACGGTGCTGGGCACCGGCTGGAATGAGCGTGAGGTAACCGGTGATCCCACCGCCCACGCGGAAGTACTGGCCATCCGGCGGGCGGCTGCCGCGCTGGGCGCCTGGCGGCTGGAAGGCTGCACGCTGGTGGTGACGCTCGAGCCGTGTTCGATGTGCGCGGGTGCAAGCGTGCTTGCGCGGATTCCCCGCGTGATTTTCGGCGCCTGGGATGAGAAAGCGGGCGCCGCCGGGTCAGTATTTGACGTGCTGCGTGAACGCCGGCTGAATCACTGGACCGAAGTTTTCCCCGGGGTCCGCGAGGACGAGTGCGCAGCCCTGTTGAAGGAGTTCTTCGCCGCCCGGAGGGGATGACGTAGGGTGATTGCTAAGTACACTTACCAATCACGCCATCGCGGCAGATAGGGAGCAGGAATGAATTCGCAACAGGACGGCATGAAGGAACTCAGGAAGATTGTGAAGGACGCTGATATCGCGATCCTCACCACTGTGAACGCCCAGGGCCAGCTTGTGAGCCGGCCGCTCGCGGTGCAGGAGGCAGAGTTCGACGGCGACCTGTGGTTCTTCACGGAGGACCCCTCCCCGAAGGCGGATGAAATCCGCGCCAACCCACAGGTGAACGTGTCCATCAGCAGCGGCAAGGGCTATCTGTCCGTAGCGGGGACGGCGACGCTGACGAAGGACCGCGCCAAGATTGATGAGCTGTGGAGTTCTTCGGTCAAGCCGTGGTTTGACGGCAAGGATGATCCGTCTGTTGCCCTGATCAAGGTGGACGCCGACACCGCCGAATACTGGTCGTTTGATACACCACGAGTGGTTGCGGCTTTCGAGATTGCCAAGGGCATGGTTACCGGCGAGCGCCCTGATCCGGGGAAGAACGACGTCGTCGACCTCTAGCGTCCGCCGTTTTGGGCGCAGAGTCACTCAGCCGGTAAAGTGTTGGCGTTGGTGACGTGTCCGAGCGGCCGAAGGTGCAACACTCGAAATGTTGTTTGGTGTAAAAGCCAACGTGGGTTCAAATCCCACCGTCACCGCCACCTGAGAAGGCCCTGTTTCCCTCGTCACAACGGGAAACAGGGCCTTTTGCTTCCTCGAGAAAAGCCCTGCGGTGTGGAGCAATAGCAGAATTTCTGCCGTGCTTTGCTACACGTACGGCTCGATACCCAGAGACCAGACAGCCCACGGGTTGCGCCCGGCAACCTTTACGGCAATGGTGGGTAGTAAGGCTACTGACAATCCAAGGAGGACTCATCCATGTCCAGCGATATCAATCTCAAGGCACAGGAAAAGCTCGGCTCCATCATCGCTGCCCGGGAGGTGGACCGGCTGAATGAAGTGTTTGCGCAGGACGTCGTTGACCATGACCCCGCTCCGGACGCCGCTCCGGGTGTCCGCGGCATCATCGACTTCTGGGTTGACTTCCTGAACGCCTTCCCGGACCTCGAGCTTAATCCTGAAGTGTTGATGGCAGACGAAGACAAGGTCACCGTAGTACTGACTCTCGCTGGGACACACCAGGGTCCTTTTCAGGGTATTGAACCGACCGGACGCAGCATCCGTATCCGCGGAATCCAAGTGGCCCGCTTCGAGAACGGGTTGATCGTGGAACGCTGGGGCTGCTCCGACGAGGCAGGTATCCTCAAGCAGCTCGGCGCTGCATAGGTCGCATCTGAGTACAGCGGGTCAGCAGCCATCGTGCCCTTTGCGGCACTATGACTGCTGACCCGCTTCGCGTCGGCGTTAGCGTTGGAGCATGGCATTACGCGCGCTGGCCGTCGGCCGGAAACATGAACCCTGGGTTGCCGACGGCATTGCCCGCTACGAGAAGCGGCTGAAGAAGCCCTTTGACCTTTCCTGGCAACTCATCCCGCATTCCGCCCGCGAAGGCGACGCCGCCCGGGACGAGGAGTCGGCACGCCTCCTCGAACGGCTGGGCGGGAAGAACGCCGCCGATTACGTCTTCCTCCTCGATGAGCGAGGCAAAGCCATAGACTCCCCCACCCTCGCTGCCCGGCTCCAGCAGCCCCTCGACAATTCCCGCAACATCACATTGATCATCGGCGGAGCCTACGGCGTCAATCCCGAAGTGCACCAACGCGCCGACTTTGTCTGGTCTCTCTCACCGCTCGTCTTTCCGCACCAGCTGGTCCGGCTCATCCTCGCCGAGCAGCTCTACCGGTCCCAGGAAATTGCAGGGCGCCGGCCCTACCATCACGAGTAGCCGCCCTGACCATCACGAGCGGTAGGACCGAGCCAAAGCGTCAGCGGCAGCGAATAGAGTAGGAAGAACCTACTACTTCTACAGGAAGTAGAACGGCATCGCGGGAGGAGGAGACTGATGGCCAGCACGCACGCGCGCCTCGTACGCGCGATTGCCACCGCCGTCGTTATCTTCTTCCTTGCCGCAGGCGCTCACCTTGCCGGTGGAGCAGGGCTTCCCAGCCCGCTCATCCTCGGAACGCTCGCGGTCACCACGCTGCTCGCGGTGACCATCCTGTCGCGGAAAAAACTGCCGCTCCCCGCCGTGCTGGGTACCCTCGGCGCCGGTCAGATACTGCTTCACCAGGCGTTCACAACACTGACGACGACGGCGGCCTGCGTCCCTACCTCCAGCGTCCACTTCGGTCCGCAACAGGTTCACTGCACGCCCGCCGGCGGCATGGAGCACGCGCATGCCTTCTCGATGTTCGACAACCCGCTGATGCTCGCGGCGCACGCCGGTGCTGTCATTGTCACCGCGCTAATGCTTTATCACGGGGAAGCGGCGCTGGAACTGGCGGCGCAGTGGCTGCGGCCCCTTGCCGCGCTGCCGCGGCTGGTGGCTTTTCCGCCGCTGGCCGATCTCCCGGTCATCCCTGCAGCTCCCGTCCACGACTACCTCGCGCCGCTGCTGAGCATGAGGCAGCTGCGCGGTCCGCCCCTGTCCACCTCTCACTAACCAACACCGGCGCCACATCAGCGCCCTTTCCACACTTCAGCTTGTTCCTGGACAAGCACCTTTGAGAGGTAACACCATGAAATCTTCAGTTCGCCGTACCCTGACCGCAGCTGCCGCAACCACTGGCCTGATGGGCCTTGGCCTCACCGGCGCCGCAGCACACGTCAACATCACCCCCGACACCACGGCGGCGGGCGCACACGCCCTGCTGACTGTGTCGTTCTCGCACGACTGCGAGGGTTCGCCCACCAACAAGCTCACCATTTCCCTGCCGGAACCCCTGGTGGACGCCAAGCCGGAGATTGTTCCCGGGTGGACGGTGGAGAAGGTAACCGAGACGCTCGATGAGCCGCTGACACTGGATAACGGAAGCAGCGTGACCGAGCGCGTCGGGCAGATCGTATACACAGCCGAGACCCCTGTGCAGGACGGCTACCTGCAGCAGTTCGACATGTCGGTTCAGCTGCCGGAGCGCGAGGGTGAAACGCTTGCGTTCCCCGTCCTGCAGAGCTGTGTGGAGGGAGAGACCGACTGGGCGGAAATCCCCGCTGAGGGCGAGGACCCGCACAGCCTCGAGGCACCCGCACCCACCATCACGCTGACCGGAGCCGAGGAGCACGGCCACGCTGAGGAAGCGGCAACGGAAACCACCGCCGAAGAAGCTGATCTGGAAAGCGCGTCCGCCAGCAATGACTCCTCCGGCGCCTCCACCGTTGGCTACGTAGGACTTGGAGCCGGCTTGCTCGGGCTGATCGCCGGCGTCACCGCCCTCCTGCGCACGCGCAACTCCAAGGCGTAAGGGTCTAACGTTCCCTGCCTCAATCGGCCACGCGCCGTCGCGGCTGTTTGACGCAGGGAACGTTCCCCATAAGGGTGAGTTCATGACCACCCGTGTACCCGCTTCCTGCCTGCTCGCCGCCGCCGTCGCACTTGGAACGCTCGCCCTGACGGGTTGCGCCTCCGGCGAGCCGGCAGCGGAAGAGACCGGTCCCGCGTCGTCGGCTAGCGAGGAGCCGACGACCGCGGAGGAGCCGACGCCTTCCCAATCGACCTCGAAGTCCGCCTCCGCAGAGCCCTCCGAGAGCAGCGAACCCACGCAATCCGCCACCGCGGATGCGAGCCCGACGGCGTCGCCTGCGGACGGCGTCTGCACCGCCGACATGCTCAGCGCGGTCCTCGAAACCGAAATGGGCGGCGGCGCACCGGGCAGCGTCTACCGGCAGATCATCTTCACGAATACGGCCAGCGAGGAGTGCGAGATCACCGGCTACCCGGGGGTGTCCTATGTGGACGCCGCCGGCAACCAGGTGGGCGCACCCGCAGACCGCGAGCCCGCGGAATCCGCCGAGGTGATCCTGGCTCCAGGTGAATCCGCTGTTGCACCCGTGAAGCAGACAAACGCACAGAACTACGGTGCTGACTGCGAGCTGACGGACGTTGCCGGCCTGCGCGTGTACCCGCCGAATGACACCGAGTCGCTGATCGTCGACCAGACGGGCACCGCGTGCGCAGCCGAAGACATCGTGCTCATGACGGTAGCTCCCACGAAACCGCTGTCACCCTGACAGCAAACTCTCGGCACCGTGTGCTCCCACCGCAGCTGACAGAATGTGTCGGAGGGGTAGGAGATGATGAATCGATGACATCGGTGCTTGAGAAATTCACGCCCGCCACACGCCAGTGGTTCGAGGGCGCCTTCTCCGCACCCACCCCTGCCCAGGAGGGCGCGTGGAACGCCGTCTCGGCGGGCTCGCACGCGCTGGTCGTCGCTCCAACCGGATCGGGGAAAACCCTCGCCGCGTTCCTCTGGGCGCTGGACAGTTTCATTGCGCGTCCCGTTGAGGGCAAGCGGTCCACCCGCGTGCTGTATATCTCTCCGTTGAAGGCGCTCGGCGTCGATGTTGAGCGCAACCTGCGCGCTCCGCTGATCGGCATCACCCAGACCGCCAAGCGACTGGACCTGCCGGCACCGTCCGTCTCCGTGGGCGTGCGCTCCGGGGACACACCCCAGGCCGAGCGTCGCGCGCTGCTCACCCGGCCGCCGGACATCCTGATCACCACGCCGGAATCCCTCTTCCTCATGCTCACCTCCCGGGCGAGGGAAACCCTGATGGACCTGGACACCGTCATCATCGACGAGGTCCATGCGGTAGCCGGAACCAAGCGGGGCGCGCACCTCGCAGTTTCCCTGGCGCGGCTCGATGCGATGCTGGAGAAGCCGGTCCAGCGGATTGGCCTCTCGGCAACGGTGGAGCCAAAGGAGACCGTGGCCCGCTTCCTCGCGGGGAATGCTCCGGTGGAGATCGTGGCTCCGCCTTCGAAAAAGTCGTGGGATCTCACGGTCACCGTGCCCGTGGAAGACATGACCGAACTGGGCGGCGCACCCACCACCGACGACGACGACGGCGGCCCCACTGCCTCGCCGAGCATCTGGCCTCATGTGGAGGAGCGGATTGTCGACCTGATCCAGACCAAGCGGTCAACGATCGTCTTCGCCAACTCCCGCCGGCTGGCCGAGCGGCTCACCGCCCGGCTGAACGAGATTCATGCTGAACGCCTGGAAGCCGCGTCCTTCTGGGATCCACCCGCGAACGCGCCCTCGGTTACGCCTGCGGATTCTCCCGCCGATCCGGCGGCTGTCGAGAGAGCCGAACTGAAGCGCACGCCCGCCGAACTGATGGCCCAGGCAGGGCAGACCGAGGGCGCCGAGCCGTTGCTCGCCCGCGCCCACCACGGCTCTGTATCGAAAGACCAGCGCGCGCTCATTGAGGATGACCTGAAGTCCGGCCGGCTGCGGTGTGTTGTGGCGACGTCGTCCTTGGAACTGGGCATCGACATGGGCGCCGTTGACCTGGTGATCCAGGTCGAGTCCCCGCACTCCGTGGCCAGCGGCCTCCAGCGCGTGGGCCGGGCCGGGCACCAAGTGGGCGAGGTCTCCGAGGGCGTGCTGTTTCCCAAGCACCGCGGAGACCTCGTGAACACCGCCGTCACCGTCGAACGGATGCTGGCCGGTCAGATCGAACCGCTCTACATTCCCACCAACCCGCTGGATATCCTTGCCCAGCAAACCGTCGCGGCCACCGCCCTCGAGACCATCGATGTGGAGGAATGGTTCGACGTGGTCCGCGCATCCGCGCCCTTCGCCACGCTTCCCCGCTCCGCCTTTGAGGCGACGCTCGATCTCCTGGCCGGCCGGTACCCGTCGGATGAATTCGCCGAACTGCGGCCGCGCATCGTCTGGGACCGGGTGGAAGGGACCATCACCGGCAGGCCCGGCGCCCAGCGCCTGGCCGTTACCTCCGGCGGCACCATCCCGGACCGCGGGCTGTTCGGCGTCTACCTCGTGGGGTCCGAGGACGCCGGATCAAACCGCGGCGGCCGGCGGGTCGGTGAGCTGGACGAGGAGATGGTCTACGAATCGCGCGTCGGTGATGTCTTCGCCCTCGGTGCAACCAGTTGGCGCATCGAGGACATCACCCATGACCGCGTGCTGGTTTCTCCTGCCTTCGGGCAGCCGGGCAAGCTTCCCTTCTGGAAGGGCGATTCCCTGGGCAGGCCGGTGGAACTGGGCCGGGCACTCGGCAAGTTCGTCCGCGAACTTTCGAATGCATCGGAGGACGACGCCGCTGCCCGGTGCCGCGCGAGCGGCCTGGACGAGTGGGCGGCCGGCAACCTGCTCGCGTATCTCCGTGAGCAGCAGCAGTCCACGGAAGTGGTGCCGAGTGACCGCACGCTGGTGGTTGAGCGCTTCCACGATGAGCTCGGTGACTGGCGGGTAGTCCTCCACAGCCCGTTCGGCATGCCCGTGCATGCGCCGTGGGCGCTCGCGGTCGGTGCCCGCCTTGAGCAGCGGTACGGGATGGACGGCTCCGCCATGGCGTCCGATGACGGCATTGTGCTGCGAGTGCCGCTCATGGAAGACGAGCCTCCCGGCGCCGACCTGTTCCTCTTCGATGCGGAGGAACTGGACGGCATTGTCACGGCGCAGGTAGGCGGGTCCGCGCTCTTCGCATCCCGGTTCCGGGAATGTGCAGCGCGGGCGTTGCTGCTGCCACGGAACAACCCGTCCAAGCGCAGCCCGCTGTGGCAGCAGCGGCAGCGCTCCGCACAACTGCTGGACGTGGCACGCAAGTTCCCCACCTTCCCGATCATCCTCGAGACAGTCCGCGAGTGCCTCCAGGACGTTTATGATCTTCCGGCGCTCAAGGACATCGCCGCGCAGATCGACCGCCGTGAACTCCGGATTGTCGAGACCACCACGTCCCAACCGTCGCCGTTCGCGCGCACCATGCTGTTCGGGTACGTTGCGTCCTTCCTCTACGAGGGCGACTCACCGCTCGCCGAGCGCCGCGCCGCAGCGCTCTCGCTCGACCCAACTCTCCTCAACGAACTGCTGGGCCGGGCGGAACTACGTGAACTCCTCGACGCCGGCGTCATCGCTGACACCGAGCAGGAGCTTCAGCGCCTCGCTCCTGACCGGAAAGCACGCGGCCTCGAGGGCGTCGCGGACCTCCTGCGCCTGCTTGGCCCCCTGACCCCCGCCGAAATCGCCGAGCGGTCCGAGGAACCCGGGGAAGCGGCCACGTCCGCGGACGCGCTGGTCAAGGCCAACCGGGCACTGCGCGTCAACGTTGCCGGGGAAGAACGCATTGCTGCCATCGAGGACGCCGCGCGGTTGCGTGATGCCCTCGGAGTGCCGCTGCCCATGGGTGTCCCGCTGGCGTTCATCGAACCGGTCCCGGACCCGCTGGGTGACCTCGTCGGCCGCTACGCCCGCACGCATGGTCCCTTCACGGCAGCGGAAGCCGCCGCGCGGCTGGGACTGGGTGTCGCCGTCGTCGTCACCGCCCTGCAGCGGCTGGTCGCGGATGGCCGCGTGGTGGAGGGCGAGTTCCGCCCC
>NZ_JAROKN010000119.1:0-1477 GCF_029455255.1 Arthrobacter vasquezii
TTCGCCGCACGCTGACGTGGCATGGTGAAGCTTCCTATAGACCACATGGGGGTGGACCAGTGTCACAT
Organism: Arthrobacter vasquezii; assembly: GCF_029455255.1. Taxonomy (NCBI): domain Bacteria; kingdom Bacillati; phylum Actinomycetota; class Actinomycetes; order Micrococcales; family Micrococcaceae; genus Arthrobacter; species Arthrobacter vasquezii. Next base: position 69 of record NZ_JAROKN010000119.1, read on the forward strand.
CAAGGTTTTCAGAATCGAACTCAAAGCCGTGGTAATCGCATAACTTCTATCGTTGGCGTTCTTGCAATCGTGCTCTTAATGTCAGTGCCTAGCGGCGCCAGTGCTTACACGTTTACCGGGTGCAAATGGCCTAGTGCGAATATCGCTTGGAGTAATCAAACTTCCGGTACATATTCGACGGCGGCATTGGCAGCCGGAAACCGATGGTCACAGTTGTCAGATGTCAATCTGTCGGCGACCGGGGGCAACATCCGTGTATATCAGTCGTACACGGGAGCAGACGGATATGCCGGCTATTCATACTGGAGTTGCCCGTATTACGGGCAGACAATCAGTGCAGAAGCAAGGCTTAACACCTACTACGCCGACGCATACCCAACTCTGAAGAAGAAGACGGTTTTCGTTCACGAGATCGGACACGCGGTCGGGTTGCACCACAGTCAGTACTCCAACGCCGTCATGTATACCTGTCCGGCGTGTGTCTATAACAACTATTACTACAGTGACCCGCAGTCCGATGATATCGCGGGCATGAACGCGCGCTACTAGGGGGAAAAGTGCAACAGAACCAACATCATCGAACCAGAATGACCTTCGGCATTGCATCGATAGTTGTCGCGCTTCTTGCCGGATGCAGCAGTTCTCCGGATGGCGACTCCGGAATGTCGGCTTCCAGGGAAAAGCTATATGAGAGCGTCACCGAACTAGTTTCAGACAGCAGTACTGTCGTCGTCGGTGAAGTTATTGCTCAAGAGACCGACAGTGAGAAGAACACCGTTTCCACTGTCGCTATCAATTCGATCGAAACCCCTCCAGCGCTCGGCGAAGCAATAGGGTTACCCGAGCTTCCCATTCTCGGTTCTGGTGATTCTGTGGGCGTCCGTCAGCTAGGGACTCCGGACATGTCCGAGACACCGGCGCCCATCTTGGAAGTGGGACAGAGCTACCTACTCTTCCTGCGTCCAACGGAGCTGCCAGGGGAAGCTAGTGAACTGTTCTACGTCGTAGGCGGCGTAGCCGGGATTTTCGTCGCCGACGCGGGAACATTTTCTCGTTTAGTGAGGGACTCGGGGGATCAGCTGCCGAACCAATTGACTACTGCCGATCTAGCGGGATAAGGATGGAACCCCCAGGATAGAGGTGCTTCAGCTGTCATACGAAGCTTGCCCCATGTGGCTATGAACTGCAGCTCTGCCCAATATCTAGCGGACCCGCGCATGGCGCTCTGGGCGATGAACGGGCGCTACCTAGCCTTCTCCGAGGAGGTCTGGGTGGGCTAGGACGGTGGAGTAGCGGCTTGCTCCGGCGATGCTTAGGCCGAACATGTCGCAGATGCGGCGGAGGTCGCCGCCGCTGGCATGTAGCTCGTGCAGGATCCGGTCTTCGCGGGCTTGTTGGGCGGTCATCCC
>NZ_JAROKN010000120.1:0-1463 GCF_029455255.1 Arthrobacter vasquezii
GATTCTCGGGCGGCACGGGATTCCAGCCGAGCGAGGCGGTTCAGGGCGCCTGCAGTGAGCCCGTTGACCGCGACATCGCGTGATGCCCGCAGAAGACCCGTGGTCTGGGCAAGGGAAGCCGCACGCAGCCTGATGCCCGCTGCTCCCGCTGACCGTTCCGCCAGCAATGCGGCGGCGGGGGCGGCCAGTAGACCGGTAACGACGGCGAAGATCTGCCAGAGAATCGCCTCCGGCAGCAGCAGCGCCGTCGTACAAATGGCTGCCAGACCGGTCAGGACCGCCGTCAGCGGCGGGAAGACCGCCCGCGCGGCGGTGTCCCTCAGTTCGTCAATGTCGCCCACGAGCCGTTCGATGCCACCGGATCCGCGTGATAGCGAGCGCCAGGATTCCGCACGGCCGAGCAACGCATGCCACAGCCGCAGGCGCACAGCGTCAGCGGTCTGCAGGATGCTCTCGTGCAGCCACAGCCGTTCGCAATAGCGCAAGAGGGAGCGTCCGATGCCGAAGAACCGAACCCCCACGATGGCTGCGAGAAGGTAGAGGATGGGCGGCTGTTCGGACGCTCGGACGATCAGCCAGCCGGACAATGCTGTGAGGGCCACGGCGAAAACAGACGAGCCCGTGCCGAAAGCGAGTGCTGCGAGGAACCGGGGGGACCACGGGCGCACCAACGAGAGCGCTCGCAGGGCTGTCCGAACGGCCCCGTGGCCCATCATCGGCTCGGCCAAGCCGGATCGAACGGGCGCAGATGGCGAGGTTTCGCGCGGGTCGGGGTTATTTCCGCCCGCTCGATTCGGGGTGTGCGCAGTGTGCGGCGCTGTAGCCAGGCTTCGGGCTGACCCGAGGTCGACCGTGCGGTCGGCGAGGCGTGCGGTCTCATCATCATGGGCGATCAGCACAACAGTGACCGTTGACGGCAGGTTTCGTACTGTCCGGCGGATAACCGCCGAGGTGTTCTCATCCACGTGGGCGGTGGGTTCATCGAGCAGCAATGTTCCCCCGGCGGGCCCGGTGCGCAGCAGTGCCCTGGCCAGCGCAACCCTCCGGAGTTCGCCCGGGCTCAGTTCTCCGGTGGACTTCTCCAACAAGTGGCTTCCGTCCACTGCCGCAAGCAGCCCAAGAAGCGCCTGGTCTTCCAGCGGTGACTCTGCGTAGAAGGCAAGTTCTTCACGAACGGTGTCCATCAGCGGCTCGGGATGCTGCGGCACCCAACCGAGCGGGCCGCTAAGCGGCCTGACCGCGCCATCAATGTGAAGGCCGGGCTGGGGAACTCCTGCCAGCAGCCCCATCAGCGTTGACTTGCCGGAACCGCTGGGACCCCTCAGCGCGGTGATCCCCGGGGACAGGGTGAAGGTGAGATCCTCAACGATCGGTGCTTCTGAGCCTTCGAAGCGCAGGGTGAGGCCTTCGGCGCCGGACGCACCGTCGTCGGCGTTTTCCGGGCGGCCGACCGGCACGGCGGC
>NZ_JAROKN010000121.1:0-1447 GCF_029455255.1 Arthrobacter vasquezii
GGGCCTCAGTGCGGCCGGCGGAGGCAGGCCGGCGCTGGCGGTGGGAGTTCCGCTCGCAGCCTCCATCTGGACTTATGACCTGATCGCCAAGAATCATGCCGTCCGCGGCGCGCTCACCATGGGCGCCTGCCGTGCCCTTGACGTCCTCATGGGTGCCGGTTTCGGGCACCTGCGCCCCGCCCTGAGTGCGGCGGTCATCATGGGCGGCCACACGGTCGGGGTCACCGTCCTCTCCCGCGGGGAAGTCCACGGAACAGCGCCGACGACGGCTTCCGGCGTCGCTGCCGGCACCGCCCTGCTTGCCAGTGCAGTAGTGGGCGGCACTCTGCAATCCGGTGGCAAAGAGTCCCGCAACCAAATCCTTGCCCTGCTTGCCGCTACAGCTGCCTACGCCGGCCGGTGCGCCCCGGCGCAGGTGCGCGCTGCCCGCAACCCGGTGGCAACAAATGCACTCGACGCCACTAAGGCGGGCATTCGCGCAATGGTGCCGCTGCAGGCAGCGCTCACGGTTCGCCACGGAAACCTGGCCGCCGCAGGCGTGCTTGCGTCGGTGGACCTGTTCGGGAAGCTCATGCGCACACGTTCGGGGAACAGGAAGTTGAGCGAGTCATGACGGCATCACCATTGCCCTTCAGCCTGGGATACGGCACCAACGGATTCACGGACCACCCCCTTCCAGTGGCCCTGGATCTCCTCGCCGAGCAGGGCTATGGAGCAGTGGCTCTGACCCTGGGGCATCCACACCTGGACCCGTTCGCCGAGGACCTGGCTGAACAACTGCAGGCCCTGCGGAAGACGCTCGGTGAGCTGAAGCTTCGCGTGGTCATCGAAACGGGCACCCGCTTCCTGCTCGATCCGCGCCACAAGCACCGTCCCGCCCTGGTGGATGAGGAGGCCGCAAGCCGCGTTGGCTTCCTGCGCCGCGCCGTCGACATCGCGGCACAGCTGGAGGCCGAGTGTGTCTCCTTCTTCTCGGGAGTCCTCCCGGACGGAACGTCCCCGGAAACGGGGTGGCAGCGGCTCACCGAACGTGTGGCGGACGTCGTTGAGTATGCCCGCGGCAAACGCGTGCTGCTGGCCGTGGAGCCTGAGCCGGGCATGCTGGTCGAGACGGTGTCGGACGCCCTGCGCCTCCGGGCAGCGCTCGGCGATCCGGACAACCTGCGGATCACCGTGGACATTGGGCACTGTGTAGTGGTCGAACCGGACGGCATACGCGGGGCACTTCTTGAGGCCGGGCCGCTGCTGGCGAACGTCCAGCTGGATGATATGCGCCCGCACGCCCACGAGCATCTGCCGTTCGGCGAAGGAACCGTGGATTTGCCCCTCGCGCTCGGCACCCTGGCCGAGTTGAACTACCGCGGTGTGGCCGCCGTCGAACTGCCGCGGCACTCCTACGACGCCCCGGGACTCGCCGCCCGCAGCATCGCGGCGCTCGGCGACGCCT
>NZ_JAROKN010000122.1:0-1356 GCF_029455255.1 Arthrobacter vasquezii
TGGCCCCGCGCGCCGACGCCAGAGCCAGCGCGCCCCGCCGTCGTTCGAGGAGAAGCCGTACCGCAAGGGCGGCAGTTGCCAGGCACACGCCAAGCGGCCCGGAAGCCAGCAGCGCGAGAATCTGGTTGGTCGACGCGGCACGCTGGGTGGCATCGGCTATCGCGTCCGGCGTTTCGGACCCGAAAACGACAGTGGTCGGCAACGGGGAGGTGGAGGGAACGGTGTGCGGCGTCCCGAGGAACTCACGCAGCTGCGCGGCGGTTTGCGGTGCTGTGCTGGCGGTCAGGGAGTCGGTGGACACCGGGTACCAGTAGGAGGTCTGCACATGGTCAGCCGCTCGCGAGAGGAACGGGAACGCCCTGGGGGAGACGAAGGCCGTTGCATTCACGGCCGTGCCGGTGTCCGGATTGAAGTCCTCGGCCGCTGAGAGCAGCGTGTTGTTCAGGCTCCAGTAGGGGGAATCGGGGTCCTTCGGCGCGTAGATGCCGCTCAGCACAATCGGCTGCGACCGCACCTTGTTGCCCTCATCGCCGGATTGACCCGGCAGGAAGACGGCAACGTTCCGCTCCTCGCCGACCGGCCACTTCGCTGACGCGGCGGAGTCCCGCGAGAGGAGAATCTCCACCGGATCCTCGCCGTACTCTTCCGGCGGCGGACCCGGCAGCGCGCCCTCCACCAACTCGATGTGCTCGAGTGCCTGCACGTCAACGGCGTAGTTCAGCACCAGTTCGCGGATACCGTCGGGCAGCGGCCCGATGCTCGAGTTGACGCCGGTAGCCAACCAGCGGCCCTTCCCGAGGACTGAGCCAAGCGGCTCGGCCAGGTCTTCCCGAATGGTGGCGAGTGCGTCCTCGGTGGCCCCGTCAATGTCCGTCTCGTCGAAGGCGCGGTCGAAGTCCTCAAGCGGCGGAAAGGACGTGCTGAATGCGCGGACTGCCTGCTGGGATCCCGCAAGCTCGGACACCGACTCCTGCAGGTCCGCCGTATACATCGAGTCCACCGCACGCGGCCATGCGCACAGCAACGCCGAGACCACCAGCACAATCGACGCCACCAGTACCGAGGGCCAGCGGGAGTGCCGGAACTCGCGGCGCAACAGCCGATACAGGCTCACAGCGCATCCACCGCCAACGCCGGCGTGAGCGCCTGCCGCTTCACGCGCTCGCCGTAAAACCACGCCGCAAGCACGAGAATCAACACCTGCACCGCGAGCACGCCCAGCAACGGCACGACGGCGATCGACAGCGGCGCCCGCAGCGCCTCCGACGCATTAACCACCACCGCTGCTGGTGTCACCGGAGGTCGAACCCTCAGCACCAGAATCAGCACCACTGGTCGAGGAATCACCAATCACCG
>NZ_JAROKN010000123.1:0-1346 GCF_029455255.1 Arthrobacter vasquezii
CCGAAGGGCTGACATGGGTCCGGGGTGCGTGCACGCAGACGTTCTTAACGGCTGCCGTTTCACACCGAAAGGGTGTAGCAACTGATTGATCGCATCTTGTCCTTGACCGAGCGCGTATCACCGGGGCACGTCACGAGCCCCGGTGATACCGTCTAACTTGCCCTCAACTCGATCATGGATCTACGGGCATAGGCGCGGGTTCGGCGCTGCGCATTTCATCCTCTGTTAGATCCTCGGGTACTTCACCGGCGCATTCGTGGGCGCTCGGGTTCTTCGAGGACTGTGTCTGCTCACTGTTCGATGAGGGGGACGACGGTCCGTCTCCATCGCCTGTGGGCTGAGCGCCTTCCTCACACTTATCCTCAGGATTTTCGCTCGTCTCCTCAGCGGAAGGAGTTGAGGTTGCAGGCGGCAACGGTTCCTCGCCCGGCGGCTGACCGTTCGGCGATCCGCACGCCGTCACGGTAACGACCAACGAAACCATAATGATGAACAGTGCTCCGCGGAGAGTGCTGGTTCGCTTCGATCGTGATGACATCGGAACTCGCTTCTTACCCATACCGGTACTCGTTATAAATGGTACCGATATTGGAACTAGAGAAATATGGGGAACGTAGGACTGTCGGGTTAACCACCCTGTCTATATTGCTCGCCACCCCGTTGGCGTAACCGCTGCTGGTGTTGTATCCGATCAACCAGGGAGAACCGCTGACTCCGCGTGTCATGTCGCAGGAAAGCTCTATCTGGTTGGTGCTGTGGTGTCTGGAGGTTCCGGTGCAATAGTGCTGCCACTGGCCATCGTACTTACCTTCAGCAGGGTAACCCTGGACAGTGAATTGTCCGATAGCTGGCCGTCCCCACGTCACTCCAAGGGCGCCCATAGCGGAAACCAGCGACACGCCATACCGCGGGTTGACCAGTGCCAATCCGACGTCGTCATTGAAGTCCCTGCTGTTGTACCAGTCATTGGTGGTGACCAGCGTGTGGGCATGCCATTGCCCGTAGGGTGAGCGACCGTGATCGTATCCGGGAACGAACGTCCAATTCCAATTCGCGCCGATATACCAACCGGAAGTGTGGTTGTAGTTGCAGTGGCCAGCAGTGAGGACCATGTTCTTGCCCTCACTGTTAATCACGGATCCAGAACAAGAGATCACCGTGTCAGTGCCAGCCTTCCGCATGAACACTTTCCCTATCTGCGGGTTGAACGCCGACTGGATCTGGAAATCTTCTTGCTGCTCAGGCTCCACAGGGTGTGAGCCGACGACCGGTTCTTCAGTGGCGTCGGTAGTGAATGAGGAAACATCAGAGGGTTTTGCTACCGGGCCCTTCGGGGCGTCTAACGG
>NZ_JAROKN010000124.1:0-1247 GCF_029455255.1 Arthrobacter vasquezii
TGGTCATCACCGCGTGGCTGGCGCGCCGGGTAGAGCGCCGGACGTCCTCGCGGACCACCCTCGGGGTGCCGTTGGCGGCGCGGCAGGTGTCCCGGCGGATCGCGTCCTACGTGATTCCGATCGCGCTGGTCACCGTCACGGTGGGCACCGCCACGTTCACTGCCGCGTATGCGCAGACCACCAGCCGGTCCCAGGAAGCGGCATCCCAGCTGGGCAATGGTTCGGACGTGCGTGTCGCGGTGCCCGGTCCGCTGGTCATCCGGTCCGCTGATGACGTTCCGGCCCTGAACACCTTCGCCGAACGTGAGGCGGTGACCGCGGCCTCCCTCGCCTACCGGGGCGAAGCGCGGCTGGCATCGATCACCGCTCCCCTGCTCGCCGTTGATGCCGGGTCGCTGCCGGGGCTTTTGGACGACGGCGCCAACCTGGTGAACGTCGGAGAGCTTGCGGGCGCGCTGGCCTTCGAGCCGCCCGTGCCCGAACCCGCGCTGACGCTGTCGCCCTCTGCCACCCAGATCCGCATGCAGTTCACCTCGACGGGCACTTCGGAAGCAGCCGACGACGGCGCCACCACGCGCACCGCCTCAGTCACCGTCTGGATCCGCACAGAGGCAGGAAACCTCGTGCCCGCTCCAGCCGGAACCCTCGCCCTGTCCGGTGCCGGAGACCAAGCGCATTCCCTCTCGTTTGCGCTGCCCGAAGGCTTGCGCCCGGCTGCGATCGCGGCGATCGATATCGCGCTGGAGCCGTCCGAGGCCGCGCGCGGGTACGAGCTGGAAATCACCAGCGTCTCCAGCGACGGCGGGATCGGCACCGGCCAGGGACGGTTCACCGAAGATTCGAGCCTGCAGTTGGCGGCCGGTGTGTTCGGCGCAGCGCAATCGGGAGTGCAGCCGCTCGAGACGGGCGTCGGCGTGCGTTTCCCCGAAGAGGGTTCGACGGTGGGCACCGCGCAGGCACGCCTAATGGTGGAAGCGCAGGACTCGCCGCCGCTTCCCGTGGCCCTCACTGCTGAGCTGCTGGCCGATCTCGACCTGGCTGTGGGCGAGCCGGTGTCACTGCGTCCCGGCGGCGTCGAAATCGAGGGCGTGGTTGCAGCAGTTGCCCCCGTTCTTTCCGGAACCACCGAGAGCACCGCTGTCCTCGCCGACCTTCAGGCGTACAGCCATGCCTCGCTCGCCAGCTCGCCTGCACCGCCGCGGCCGGGTGAGATCTGGCTCGCGTCGTCGGACCGGGACGCCACCGCT
>NZ_JAROKN010000125.1:0-1113 GCF_029455255.1 Arthrobacter vasquezii
ACCCACAGCGCCGATGGTACTGCACCCGAGAGAGTGTGGGAGAGTAGGACACCGCCGGACAACACTTACGGAAAGGCCTCACCTTCACGGTGAGGCCTTTCCTGCTTTAAACCCACACCAACAACACATCGCATGACCGAATTTGCTCTGGCCGGCGTGGTGGAGGAGCGGAACTTGTTCCCCGGCATCAGGGTGTAGGGGCCGCCAGGAGCATCCCATGAGGCTTGCGGCGCTTCCGTGGTGGCCGGCCCGCCGTGCCGATCCCCTGCTCGCTGAGGGCCCAGCTGTCGAACCACGGGCAACCGGAGGTGGAGCGCCTGCTGGCGGTGGCCGGCGAACGAGATATTCAGCACACAGCCCGACCGGCTGGGATGCTCAGCTCGCTGCTGCTTGCCGCACTCTAGTTGTGTGCTCGGCGTTTCAGGAGGGGTGACTCGATGCTGATCGAGGAGACCACAGCGGCGCGGAAGTAACGCGACACCCCCTGCAGGATTCTGTTCTCTTTATGCCGAGGATGTCCTGGCCTCATCAGTGCCGCGGGTTCGGAGCAGCTGTTCTGATGCGTGTTCCTGGCCGGGTGTTCCTGACTCCTGTGCCAACATCTGCAGCAGCGATGGGATAGCCACCCTGCCGAGACTACTTGGCTTCACGCGCGGGGCGGGCAAGACCATCGGGCATGCGTCACTCACTGAAAGGTGCGCGTGATTGTGGTTGACGTCACGTCACCGTGCCGGCGTCAACCGTAGTGCATTTGCGCATTGTGGTGCCCTGCATCCGCATGCCCGCGCGGTTTTTGGTTTCTCGACGGCTGATTTGCCGCACCCCGGATCCTTGTGTAATGTTTTCTGAGTCGCGGCGGCCGGGACAGTGAAATTTACCGGCAAGAGCGACAAACTCCCAACACAATCTGGATGTATTCCGTCATGGAGTGCGCCCTGTTTGGGAGCCGGCACAGCACCACAGCCGGTCAGATAGCCCGACAGGGCGGATTTGACGGGGTGGGGTTTGGCGGGTAAGTTTGAAAAGTTGCTCCGGAGCGATGATGCGGCCTTGAGGGTTGTGTTTGGTGCCGGGTGTTTCTGTTGTTTGAGAACTCAATAGTGTGCCATGTTT
>NZ_JAROKN010000126.1:0-1061 GCF_029455255.1 Arthrobacter vasquezii
GGACGCCGGCGCCACGTCGAACGCCTGCGACACGTGGGAGGCCGGCCGCGACCCGAACCACTTGTGGAACGTCTGCGGCGCGAAGGCGGGGATCCTTCGGCGCTGGTCCACTCCCGCAAGCCGCAACCCAAGCTTCCCCAGACCCGGCAGGCTCACCAGCGCATTCACAACGCGCGGTGCAACCGAGGCCAGCATTGCCCACCGCGGCAACCAGCCGAGCGAATAGTGCGACGCCGGTCGGATCCGACCCTTGTAACTCTGGTGCAGCACTTCCGCCTTATAGGACGCCATGTCGATGCCCGTAGGACAATCCGAGGCGCACCCCTTGCACGACAGGCACAGATCGAGTGCCTCATGAACCTCCGGCGCCCGCCAGTTCGGCTTGCCGTGGTTGTGACCGACAGCCGCACCGCCAACAACGCTGCCGTTGATCATCTCCTGCAACGCCCGGGCGCGGCCCCGAGTAGAGTCCTTCTCCTCCAGCGTCGCGATGTAGGACGGACACATCACCGTCTGGTTATCCCTGTGCGCGGCGCGGCACTGGCCCACGCCGGTGCAGCGGTGGACCGCCTGGTTGAAGTCGCCGTCGTCATGTTCGTAACCGAACGCCAGTCCGGTACGCAGCGGGCCGGCCTCAGCTACGCGGACGTTCACGTCCAGCGGCTCAGGATCAACGAGCACTCCCGGGTTGAGGATGTTGTCCGGGTCGAGAATGCCCTTCACCTTGCCGAACAAGGACAGGGCCGCGGGCGTGTACATGAAGGGGAGGAGCTCGCTGCGCGCCCGCCCATCGCCGTGTTCGCCGGACAGAGATCCGCCGTACGATGCGACCAAACGCGCCGCATCGGTGAGGAAAGCGCGGAAGACTGCGGCGCCGTCGTCGTGCTGGAAGGGGAAGTCCAGCCTCACGTGGACGCAGCCGTCGCCGAAGTGGCCGAACGGGAATCCTGTGAGGTGATGGGTGAGCAGGAGTTCGTCGAACTCGCGCAGGTAATCGCCGAGGCGCTCCGGCGGAACGGCCGCGTCCTCCCACCCGGCATGCGCGGGCGCTCCCGCGGGCG
>NZ_JAROKN010000127.1:0-932 GCF_029455255.1 Arthrobacter vasquezii
GTCCATCGCGGACCTGCCGTCGGGGCGGGCCGGGCTGAACGCCGTCGTCGAGGCCTACCGCGAGCAGATCAAGGTGGTGTCCGACGCCGGCGCGAAGGTCATCCTCATGGCCTCGCGTGCGCTCGCCGCTGTGGCGCAGAGCCCGGCGGATTACCAGTACGTTTACGGGATCCTGCTGGCCGAGGCCGATGAGCCGGTCATCCTGCACTGGCTCGGCACCATGTTCGATCCGGCGCTGGACGGCTACTGGGGCAGCAACGACGTTTCCGCTGCGACCGAGATCTTCCTGGACCTCATCCGCGCGCAGCCCGAGAAGGTGGACGGCGTCAAGGTGTCCCTGCTCGATGCCGCCCACGAGACCGCCCTGCGCGCGGCCCTTCCGGCGAGCGTGCGGCTCTACACGGGCGACGACTTCAACTACCCCGAGCTCATCCACGGCGACGGCACGCATTACTCGGATGCGCTGCTGGGCATCTTCGCGGCGATCTACCCTGCCGCGTCGGCAGCCCTGCAGGCGTACGACGACGGCGATGCGGACCGTGGGCGCGCAATCCTGGACTCGACCCGGGAACTGGGCAAGCAGATCTTCAGTTCGCCGACGTTTTACTACAAGACCGGCGTCGCCTTCCTGTCCTGGGTCAACGGGCATCAGCCCGGATTCCAGATGGTCGGCGGCCTGCACTCCGGGCGCTCAGCGCTCCATCTCGCCGAAACCTTCCGCCTTGCCGACAAGGCCGGGCTGCTCGCTGATCCGGACGTCGCCGCGCACCGCTTCGAGTGGCTGCTCGCGAGCTATGGGGTGGGCGCATGAGCCGCCTCTCGCTGAACACGGCGACCACGAAGAACATCACCCTGGCGGAGGCGGTTGCCCTGTCCGCCGACGCCGGGCTGACGCACATCGGGCTGTGGCGGGACCGCGTGGCGGAAGCCGG
>NZ_JAROKN010000128.1:0-927 GCF_029455255.1 Arthrobacter vasquezii
TCTCATAGGCGATCCCGTGCTGCAAGATTACGGTCGGATGAGTACGCGCGACTTATACTCAGCCTTTGCTCAACATTTAACTGAGCGTCCGCCAGGACTTACGTTGTGATGCGGGCCGCACTTAGCGACCGCTCAGTGCGTCATGCAGGCATCACAATGTTCGATGCAAACCACCCAGTTTGTTAGACTGACCTCACATTCTATTTGCGATTCACTAATGCTAGCTTCTCGCAATCAAAACGTCCGAGGAGCCTAGGGCCTGTTGACATAAGTTGGCATCCAGAGTTTGACCGAGGCCAGAGCCAGGAAGCCGAGGTATGATGCGGCGGTTTTGTCGTAGCGTGTGGCGATGCGCCTGAACTGTTTGATGCGATTGAACATTCGCTCGATACGGTTGCGGTCCTTGTAGGCCTTGAAGTCGCAGGCGATGGTCTCTCGACGGTTGGATTTGGGTGGGATCACCGGCAAAACCCCCTTCATCAGGAGAGCCGTGCGGACCTCGTCGCCGTCGTAGCCCTTGTCGGCCAGCATCATCCTGGGCTTGGCCACAGGCAGTTCGATGAGGGCTGCGGCGGCCTTGTAGTCGGAAGCCTCGCCGCCGGTCAGGACGAAGCCAAGAGGGCGGCCTTGACCGTCTGAACGGGCGTGGATTTTGCTCGTAAAGCCGCCGCGGCTTCGACCAAAGCCTTCCTTATGAGTCCCCCCCGGGCTCCGGCGGCCTGGCTGTGGCCCCGGATGGTGGTGGAATCGATCATGTGGCTCCAGTCGTCGGTGAGCCCAAGCTCTACAAGGCTTTCCAGCATCGCGTCCCAGACGCCTTGCTCCGCCCAGCGCCGGAACCGGACATAGACCGAGTTCCATTTTCCGTAGCGCTCATGCATGTCGCGCCAGGGACAGCCGATCCGTAGCACGTAGAGCATACCGTTC
>NZ_JAROKN010000012.1:0-73984 GCF_029455255.1 Arthrobacter vasquezii
GCCGCCGGCGGAGCTGCTGCGGGTGCTGCCGCCGCGTCCGGACAGGCAGATCCAGGCACTGCACCGCAGGACATCTCGGCATCCCGCCCCGTCGGAGGCAATGCGAGTGTTCCACCGCCACCGAGCGCCCCTCCCCGGGCTATCCCGGCTGACGAGCGGAACGAGCGGGCGAAAGTCACGGCCTGGTCCGAAGACGATTACGACCGCCCGGAAGACCGATCATCATCCCAGCGGCCGGCGTCGCGTTTCCCCGCCGCTGCTGCGGGCGGAGCTACCGCTGCCGGTAGCCAGTATGACGACGACGGCCCGTACGAGGATTACGACGAGGATGAAGATCGCGAGAACAATCCCCGCTTCACGCGCTTGCTCGTGGGTATTGTCCTCGCTCTTGTAATTGTCGGTGCGGTCGTCCTCGCTGTCACCCAATTGCGGCCCATCTTCGACCCGCCTGTCGCCAACGAGAGCGCAACGACGGAGAGTGCCGTCGAACCCACGGACAGCGCGGCTCCCTCTCCGTCCGCCTCAGGCTCTGCAACACCGACACCGGAGCTGGTACCCCCGGTCGCCACAAGCGTCACTCGCCTGGTGCCGGATAATCCCGAGCTCAACTCCCAGACCGACGGTGACCTCGGGGCAATCATCGACGATAACCCTGCAAGCTTCTGGGGCAGCCTCGTCTACGCAAACGAAACCTTCGGCGGGCTCGCTCAGAACCTTGCGCTCGTGGTGGAACTGGAAGAGCCATCCAGCATCTCGGAAATTCAGATTGAACAACTGAACAGCTCGGGCGGCAGCTTCAGTGTATTGCTGAATGATGAGCCGACACTTGAGGGCGCTACCCAGGTGGCGCAGTCGGGCTTCACCGGACCGTCGGTGACGTTCAATGTGCCGCAGGTCGATGGTGCTCCTGCCACAGCGCAGTATGTGATCGTAAATTTCACTCAGCTCCCCAGGCTTTCCAACGTTCAGGCACAGTACCCATGGGGAATGCGTATCGCCGAGATCAACATCTCCTAGCGACTACCCCTCTGCCCGGGACACGGAATAACGGCAGTTGACCTGTCGTTATTGCAAATGATCGCGACTGGACTGAAGGTTCGATCGCTCTCACCGATAGAAAGGTTCATCAAACCCGTGAGCACTGAGACAGACAACGGCAGCAATTCGCCAAGCGATATCCGCGACGTCATCATCGTAGGGTCCGGTCCCGCTGGATACACCGCCGCGGTCTACACAGCAAGGGCCAATCTTTCACCGCTGCTGATCGCCAGCTCGGTGACCGCTGGCGGCGAATTGATGAATACGACTGACGTCGAGAATTACCCGGGATTCCCCGACGGTGTCATGGGCCCTGACCTCATGGAGAACTTCGAGAAGCAGGCAGCGCGCTTTGGAACTGAGATCCTTTTTGAAGATGTGACGTCGGTAGACCTCTCTGGAGACGTCAAAGCCGTTACCATCGGCACCGGTGAGACGTTCAGGGCTCGTGCGGTCATCATCTCCACCGGATCCGCTTACCGCGAACTCGGCCTCGAAGATGAGAAGCGACTTTCCGGTCACGGAGTCAGCTGGTGCGCCACCTGTGACGGGTTCTTCTTCAAGGACCAGGACATTGCCGTTATCGGCGGAGGTGACTCAGCTATGGAGGAGGCACTCTTCCTGACCAAGTTCGCCCGCTCGGTTACGGTGGTCCACAGGCGTGATTCCCTCCGCGCGTCACGAATCATGCAGGACCGCGCACTGGCTCACGAGAAGATCCGCTTCGAGTGGAACGCGGAAGTGGCAGCTATCCATGGCACCGACAAGGTGACCGGTCTGACGCTCGCGAGCACCGTCGACGATTCCTCCCGGGAACTAGCTGTCACTGGAGTGTTTGTGGCGATCGGCAACGACCCTCGGATCGACCTGGTCAAAGATCAGCTCAAGCTGACAGGTGAAGGAACCATTGCCGTTCTCGGGCGGACATCCAAGACCTCCTTGCCCGGTGTGTTTGCAGCCGGGGACGTCATTGACCCGACGTACCGTCAGGCCATCACGGCGTCCGGTTCCGGCTGTGTTGCTGCCATCGATGTCGAGCACTACCTCGCTGATCTGGGAGACACTGTGCAGACAGCCGCTGAAGTACCGACACCGGTAGCAGAAGAAGTCTCCGAGACCGCTTCCGTATAACCCTCGAAAAGGAGTAGAGATATGAGCGATGCAAAGGAAGTTACTGACAGTTCGTTCGAAGCCGACGTACTCAACGCTTCGAAACCCGTAATGGTTGATTTCTGGGCCGAGTGGTGTGGCCCCTGCCGTAAACTATCGCCAATCCTTGATGACATCGCTTCAGAGCACGCCGACAAGATCGATGTCGTGAAGCTGAATGTTGATGACAACCCTGCCACGGCGGCGAAGTACGGGATCACGTCAATTCCCGCTGTGTACGTCTTCCAGGACGGGGAAGTGGCGGCTACCTCAATTGGTGCCAAGCCAAAGCAGGTGTTGGAACAGGAGTTTGCACAGTTCCTCTAAGAACGCGGATCAGAAGAAGCCGGGCCGCCCAATCGGGCCCCGGCTTTTTCGTGCACGAGATTGCGGTGCCACCTCCCGATAGTTTCCAGACGCTGATGTCCACGAGATCAATGTTTCACGTGGGACACAATCTGCATGCGCACGGAGCTTTAGTAGCGGGAGTGTGTTTGGCCGCGGGCCACTACAACTTCAACTCAGCCAACGGCTCACCGAAAATCGTATCCCGCCCCCGGTCTGCTGTGGACCGATAGCAGACGCTGGCCCGAGGACTTGTCCGACAGGTCCTCTATCTCCTGAGCGTCCTGGATGTCAGCGGCAGTCCCGCGCCAACACTGGCTAGCCGCCCGATGCTGGCCGGTACGTTTCACGTGGAACGCGCGAGCGGTCAGGTACTTACAAGGCGACCCACCAAAAGCCAAAGGGAATCGGTGCTCTGATCGCAGATGCCGACTCTGTTCACAGGGCGCTAACGTCCGTCCAAGAACACACCCGCCGGCGTCACCAGCCAGGTCAGATAGGGAAACCGGCGGTTTCACGTGAAACCTTCGGACTTCCTGATTCATGAAGCCGGACCATCGACAACCCATCGCGACTTAGCCCCGCTCGCGCGTCGGTGGCAGCTCGATCCCGAGGAGCTATCCGGGGCCGGCCTTCGTTAGGCTTGCTGCCCCAGAGCTTCGCGCTCAATCGAGCTGCCCGTCCTTCGGAACGGATCCAGGCAGTTCCAGGCCTAGCTCCCAACAGCGTCACGCAGGCACTCATTCGGTCGAGTTTCACGTGAAACTGGGACTCCAAACGTGTAGCGACGGGGTCGTGCCGGTTTGCAAGTTACAGGTCTTCAAAGGCTAGGCGGCAAATACGGGACGTGGGCGCCGTGGTGGCCATTGGGGTCCCCGAGCGCAGACTGCACGAAACGACCCGCCTCAGCCTCCAGCAACGTTGTCTTCGGCGATACTTCTGAAGCACCCGCGGACACTCATACGCAGACACTCATACCAATTGGGCTACGGTCTACTTTCCCTGAAGCGAGTGAGTAAGAAAATAGAACGGTTGGCGAGGAGCCAGGGCACATGGCAACGCGCGACATGGCCACAACCGGAGCCGCATAGCGCATCGTCACATTGCATCCGTCAGTAGTATCGCGCGTTTCACGTGAAACGGCTTGCTCCGACAGCATAGAGCTGGAAGCTGCCCGCCCGTAGCCTGAATCAACGGCAACACGCACCAATACCGCCGCTGAACAATTCAATCGGTTAAGCCAATCGGCAACTCGTTAATGACGCCGACCGCGTAGTGCCCGTGCCTGTCGCCCGCCCGTCGCCCTCGGGTCGCCCGCCCTTCGCAACAGCCGCTCACCGAGATGGCATTCCGGTGTACCGGTGTTTCACGTGAAACCGTTCGTTCCTTGGCACTCCTGCACGAGCAATTTCCTACAATGCAGAGGCTCGCCACGAGTGCTCGGAGTTCCGCGTGACACTTTCCTCCGCCGTCGTATCCGGTGCCATCAGCCACGCAGTCGTCAACTAGCCCATCGTGCAAAGGTGCGAGCGGTACCACCAGCAACCGGGTGGGTACGGTAGACAGCTCTCTGTTTCAAACCCCGGTCCTACCTTCAGCCAATTTTGACCAGCGCAGGGACCATTAAACACCAAACGCCTTCCAACCCAGATAGCAGTAGCATATAGCGCGCCCATAGGGGTCGCGTGGCCTCAGCGTGATTCGCCGCTGTATGCGGCGATGACTTCGACGGACCGTGCGAATGCTACGCGGAGTCATCAACCCCTGATTACACCTTCAGCGCAGGTGGAACCGCAGATCTGGCCCGAACGGACTTCGCAACTGTAAACGACCCGTCCTCGGCAGCACCAGTCTGACCACGAAAAGGCGCCGTTTCACGTGAAACTTCCACGCAAACGACGCCTTTTCGTAACCTATGACCGTTCCGTCCATTATGGAGTCGGTGCGAGTACCCCCATGATTCGGTTCAGGTCGTCAACACTCGCGAACTCAATACTCACCCGTCCCTTTTTTGCGCCCAGTGTGATCTTGACACTGGTGTCCAACCGATCGGACAGAGAGGTAGCAAGGTAATCGAGGCGCTCATGTCGCGCGCCAACTCGCGGACTACTTGGCTTCGATGGCCGGCGCAGACCGTCACTCATGGCGACGATCTCTTCTGTGGACCGGACGGATAGACCCTCAGCGACGATCCGTTGTGCCAGCTTCTCCATCTCAGCTGGATCGGACAGTCCGAGAAGCGCCCTCGCGTGCCCAGCACTGAGCACGCCAGCTGCCAGGCGGCGCTGCACGAGCGGTGGCAGTTTCATCAGCCGCAATGTGTTCGAGATCTGCGGTCGGGAACGCCCGATGCGCACCGCCAGCTCCTCTTGAGAACAACCGAAGTCCTCGAGAAGCTGCTGGTACGCAGCAGCTTCCTCAAGTGGATTGAGTTGACTACGGTGCAGGTTTTCCAGCAGGGCATCCCGGAGAAGATCATCGTCCGTGGTATCGCGGATGATTGCTGGAACGGTTTCAAGGCCGGCCTCTTTTGATGCTCGCCAACGACGCTCGCCCATCACTAGCTCGTAGTTCTGTTCTCCACCCTCAGGGGAGACACGAACCACTACCGGTTGCAGCACACCAATTTCACGGACAGAGTGCACCAGCTCAGCCATCTCGTCTTCGTCGAAGACGTTACGGGGCTGCTTCCGGTTAGGGTGAATGGAGTCAATCGGGAGTTCGGCGAAACGGGCTCCCGGCACCTCGCGAAGCGTTTCACGTGAAACGTCATCGGGTGGAACGTCATCAGCGGTATCGGTTCCGGCGTCGACGATACCCGTCTTATCCTCGCCCGGCTCGGCTTCGGAGCCCGGCGACGCCCCTTCAACTCGGGACACAGGGGAAGGTTCCTTCGCGGCCGGGCGCTGCAACTCAACTGCGTCAGATGCCGCCAAGGTGGTCGCCTCGCCGGGGCTTGTCTGCAAACCCGCTGCATCCAGAGCAGGCTCCGCCGTGATGCCGATCTGGTCTGTCTTCTGATCATCAATCGCCGAATCAGCCGGTGTTGCAACAGTGCCTTGACCAGTGGGTTCCGGCTTGGCTTTTGCTGCCCTATTCGGCGGTTGCTTCTTGAGCCCTGCCTGGTTACGTCCGGTCTGTCGCTTCGAGGGCGCGGTCAGCGCCTCCTTGTTAATCGACGATCGCGTAGACGACTGCGACGGCTCATCCCGCTCTCCGCCATCACTTGAGCGATCACCGGCGCCATTAGATGCGCCGGTGGGGAAGAAGAGGTCAACTGGACGCCCGCGCTCAGTGACCCTCGTGCTAGTACTGCCTGCGTTTCCATCCTGTTGTTCTGCGCTGCTCGGTATGAGCGCGCCAAGTCCTCGACCTAGACCCCTACGCTTCTCAGGCATGAAACGGTTCCTCTCAAAGGAGAGCAGACAAACTGCAGCGATTGATAACGCGTTCAGTCTACTGTGGGGGATGCGCTATACAGCGCAGGCGCTCTAGGAGCGTTCCGCTATTTCAGCGGCCGCTTCTAAATAGGACAGTGCACCACTCGATGATGGGTCATAGGTAAGTACTGTCTGCTGGTAGCTGGGAGCCTCTGATATCCGCACAGAACGGGGAACAACCGCTTTTAAGACCTGGTGGGGGAAGTGCTCGCGAACCTCGGCAGCCACCTGCGCGGCCAGATTAGTTCGGCCGTCGTACATGGTGAGAAGGATCGTAGACACAACCAGATCAGCATTGAGGTGCTTCTGGATCATCTCGATGTTCTTCAGAAGCTGGCTCAAACCCTCTAGAGCGTAGTACTCGCACTGGATGGGTATAAGGACTTCACGAGCCGCTACAAAAGCATTGACGGTCAATAAACCGAGACTTGGCGGGCAGTCGATGAAGATGAAATCCAAACGGTCCTCACCATTCTCCGCACGCTCTTTCGCATACAGATCGATGGCACGCCGCAGCCGCTGCTCACGAGCCACCAGCGAGACGAGCTCAATTTCAGCGCCGGCCAAGTGAATTGTCGCGGGCGCGCAGATTAGGTTTGGAACATCTGGGCACGGTGCCACCACACTCGACAGTGGAAGGTCATCGATCAGGACATCGTAAATGCTGTCCACTTCGGCATGATGCTCAATGCCCAGAGCGGTAGAGGCGTTTCCTTGCGGGTCGATGTCGATAACAAGAACGTTCAAGCCGGAGGAGGCGAGACCTGCCGCGAGATTCACTGTTGTCGTCGTCTTGCCGACGCCGCCCTTTTGATTGCTGACGGTAAGCACACGCGTCTCGGCCGGCCGAGGCAAAGAGCGCCCCAGTAGCTTCTCGCGTCGCCGGTTCTCCGACGCAAGCTCACGCGCCAAAGGGGTGCTGTCGTCGAGAACATCCATGACGTTCCTGGTACTTCCATTAGATTTCACGCTGGTGGCCTGACTTGAATCACTTGTCCCGCCCGTGCGGCCCGTTTCACGTGAAACGATGCCGGTGTTTGTCGGGTTCGAAAACACTTCGGGTTGAATATCGGCGATAGTGATTGCCAAGGACGAACCCATCATCGACGTAGGCTGCTCGCGTCGCATGGCAGAATCTTTCGTCACAAGCGTTTTGCTCACTTTCCGGTCCGGGTGTTCCACTCTAGGTTATCGGGTGTAGGCCCCATACCCCGGCAGGCAATCCCTTGTGTGGTGGAACTTCCCTCTAGAGAGGAGATCAGCGTTCGACGACGATACGGACTACCGTCGTCGGTTCGTCAAGGAGATCGCCACCCACTGTTTCAACGCGCGTCGACTTTCCACCCAAACGGCGGATGATCTTCGCCGCCTTCTCTACTTCTTCACCCGCGCTTCGCCCCTTGATGGCGAGGACCTCTCCCGGACCCTTAAGGAGTGGCAGGGTGAGCGAGGCGAGCCCGGACAGCGCGGACACAGCGCGAGCTGTAACAACATCTACGTCAGACTTTCCGATAGCTTGCTCAGCGCGACCGCGAAAAATCTCCACGTTCTTCAGGCCGAGATCCTCGGTCACCTCGCGAAGCCAGTTCACTCTTCGTTCGAGGGGCTCAATCAGGAGGAATGCAGCGTCCGGTCTGGCGATGGCAAGAGCCAACCCAGGCAAGCCGGCACCACTACCGACATCAGCAACGCGAGACGCCTCTGGAATCAGTTCACCGACAACCGCACAGTTAAGGACATGCCTGTCCCACAAGCGCGGCAACTCGCGAGGTCCGAGGAGACCTCGCTCGATCCCTGACGTAGCCAAGTGGTGTACGAAGCGCTCAGCAAGCGGAAGGTCGTCACCGAAGATGGTGCGCGCAGCAAGAAGTTCCTTCGTGCTGATCTCAATCGTCAAGGCAATCCCTCCTTTGGGAAAGACAGACGGGATGTCAGGATCCGGCTGACACTACGATGTGGCGCCGTGACCCCTCACCCTCGGACTCGCTGACCATGCCCAGATCCGCAACAATGTCGTGGACGATTTTGCGTTCGTATGCAGACATCGGCGCGAGAGCTACCTCTGTGCCGCCTTCCTTGACCGTACTTACTGCCTGTTCGGCGATCTCGCGGAGCTCCTTGTTACGGGCCTCACGAAATCCGTCAATATCCAGAACAAGACGTGAGCGGTGTTCCGTCGACGTAAGCACCGAGAGCCGTGCCAGTTCCTGGAGTGCTTCAAGAACCTCCCCATCCCGACCGACAAGAGCTTCAAGTCCCCGTGCTTCATTCTCTTCCGACACGATCGAGATGTAGGTGCGCCCATTTCGCACCTCAATGTCGATATCACCGTCTAGATCCGCTATGTCCAGGAGTTCCTCCAGGTAGTCCGCGGCGACGTCGCCCTCGTCTTCCGCTGAGGTCGCTTCATTTTGGTCTCCTGCGTCCTGGGCGCCGGCGTCCCCAACAACTGTCTGAAGAGATTCTTCCTGCATGTTGTCAGTGCTCATTTGCGTTTCCTGTTCTTGCGCTGAGGCTGTACTCGTTGAGCTTTGGGTGGAGCAACAACTTCGACTGCCGGTTCACTCTTCTTCTCGCCGAGCAACGGAACCATGGGCAGTCCCTTCTTTGCGCGACGCTCGGCCAGGGCCTTCGCCGCCGGGGACCCCGGAGTAGGCATCCGCCTGATCACGTAGAACTGCTGAACCATGGTCCAGAGGTTGGTAGTGGTCCAGTAGATGAGCACACCGATCGGAAAGTTGATTCCACCAACACCGAAGACCAGCGGAAGGATGTACAGCATGATCTTCTGCTGCCGCATGAAGGGACTCTGCATGGCCTCTTCGGACATGTTCTTGGCCATGATCTGCTTCTGCGTGATGAACTGCGAGGCAGTCATGGCAAGGATCATGATGATCGAAAGGACCACCACTGAGGTATGTCCCTCAGTACCGAACCCGTGAAGCAGGGAGGAGGAGAGGGGCGCACCGAAGATCTCGGCAGCATCGAACTGCTGCACATCGTCGACGGTCAGAGCACCGATACCCTCACCATTGTCGCTTGCGGTGGATACACCGTTCAGAACAGTGAACAAAGCGAAGAAGAACGGCATTTGGATCAGGATCGGCAGACACGCAGCAAACGGGTTTGTCCCATGCTTCTTGTACAGTGCCATCTGCTCCTGCGTCATTGCCTGACGCGAAAGCTGATCCGTCTTGCCCTTGTATTTCTGCTGCAGCTTCCGAAGGTCCGGCTGCAGCGCCTGCATCCCGCGCTGGGCCTTGATCTGCTTCACGAAGACGGGGATCAATGCGGCTCGGATGACCACAACCAGGCCAACAATGGACAGCGTCCAGGTCCAGCCGGACGCCGCGTCCATCCCGAGGAAGGTGAATCCCTCGTGGAAAGCCTGCATGACCCAAGACACCAGCCATCGGAAGGGCAGGAGAATCGTTTCGAAGAAATCCATAATCTGTTGCTCCTCAGGCCGCTGGGCGGCTTTCCTCGTCTGCAGGAATCACCGGGTGATTCAGCACTACAATCTGTGGTTCCTCACCGGGTGCAAAGCGTCGCCCACCAGACGGCACGTGGTCCACGCCGCCGTCGTTCCAGGGATGGCACCGGCAGAGCCGCCTGGCAGCTAGCCATGAACCCTTTCCAGCACCATGGACGGTCACAGCTTCAAGTGCGTAGGCCGAGCAGGAGGGGAAAAATCGGCATACCGGTCCATAGAGGGGTGATATCAAGCGGCGGTAGCCAACAAGGATGCCGATAAGAATGAAACGTGGCAGCGACAACAGCCCGGAGAGTTTGGACGGCGAATGATCCCGTGTCATCTGCCGTCTCCCTTTCTGCCGCCGTCCTTGCTGAACCGCTTCACACTCGATGCCAGGCATCGTTCAAAATCGGAACTGAGCTCGGGCCAACCCGCCGAAGCCGCCGAAGGCAGTGCACGTACGACAACATCTACTCCGACCGGTCGCTTCACCAGCGCTGACGCTGCTGCTTCTCTCAGTCTCCTCTTAACGAGGTTCCTTGTTACCGCGTTCCCCACACTTTTCGACACAATGAAACCGAAACGCGAAGGCCTACCGGCTCCGGTTCCGACCGCATATAACACCAAGTTCCGGCACCCCGAACGGGTACCGGAACGAACGGTATGTGAAAAATCTGTGGCCGTCCGAACTCGGTGGGCGATAGGAAGCACCTGGAGCTCCGGGACGGTCAGGGCGTTGTCAGTTGAGACAACACCGGCGGACGGATTGACTGATGCTAGGCCGAAAGCTCGGTGCGTCCCTTGCCGCGGCGCGCAGACAGGATGGCGCGGCCGGCGCGGGTGCGCATGCGAAGGCGGAAGCCGTGCTTCTTGGCACGACGGCGGTTATTCGGCTGAAAGGTCCGCTTGCTCACTGTGATACTCCAGAACGTTCTTGGCATGCGCTGCCGTTGCAACAAGGGGGAAGAACGGACTGGCGCAATGAAGTTGTAGTACATCTGCGTTGGCGTGCAACAGCATACTGTTCAGCGCTTGGCTGACCATATGGAGGCACGCAAAATGCAGACATAAAGGACTACATAACGTTAGGGCACCGGACACAAGGCGGTCAAACCGACCGGCTTCGACACAGCGCGCGGCGTCCTGTGAACCGTGTGGACAACTGCCGACAACCGGCCGCTCCTGCACCCTACGGGCACTCGCGGGAACTACCTTATCCACAGGCGCGGGCCCAGCTATCCTCTGTACTTTTCATCGTCTACTGTTGCCGGGTGGCGCAATTATCCACGTACTGTGCATAACTCTGTGGATTACTGACCCTGCTACGGGGTCAAGATGGCTCAAAAGAACTGACAACTGAGGACGCGAGTGAGTACAGACGAGATCAATGATGTAGGAAGCTCCTGGCGCAAGGTCATCCGAACCCTGGAACAGGACGAGCGGATATCTCCACGTCAACGTGGGTTCGTGGTGCTGGCGCAGGCACAGGGACTCATCGGGACAACCCTGCTGGTGGCCGTTCCGAATGAACTGACCCGCGAAGTTTTGCAGAGTCAGCTGAAGAGCCAGCTCAATGACGCACTAAAAGACGTTTTCCGAGAGGATATCCAGTGCGCGTTCGTCATTGATCCGGAACTCACTCCGATCATTGAAGAAGAACCGGAAGAGATTCCGGAGGAAAGTGCGCCGCGGGACCAGACGCCATCGCCCACTCCACCGAGCAACTCCCATGAGTTCGGGCGACTGAATCCTAAATACATCTTCGACACCTTCGTCATTGGTTCATCGAACCGGTTTGCGCATGCGGCCGCAGTGGCGGTCGCCGAGGCGCCGGCCAAGGCGTACAACCCGCTCTTTATCTACGGCGATTCCGGGCTGGGTAAAACTCACCTGCTACACGCCATCGGCCACTACGCCCGCCACCTCTACACAGGGATCCGGGTTCGCTACGTAAACTCCGAGGAATTCACGAACGACTTCATCAACTCAATTCGCGATGATGAAGGCACAAGCTTCAAGCAGACGTATCGGAACGTCGACATCCTGCTCATCGATGACATTCAGTTCCTCTCCGGCAAAGACCGTACACAGGAGGAGTTCTTTCACACCTTCAACGCCCTGCACAACCACAGCAAGCAGGTGGTCATCACCTCTGATCTTCCGCCCAAGCAGCTGTCCGGCTTCGAGGAGCGGATGCGTTCGCGCTTCGAGTGGGGGCTCCTTACTGACATCCAGCCGCCGGAACTGGAAACCCGGATCGCCATCCTTCGTAAGAAGGCAATCAGCGAAGGAATGAGCGCACCCGATGAGGTGCTTGAGTACATCGCGTCGAAGATCTCCACGAACATCCGTGAACTTGAGGGTGCGCTGATCCGCGTAACAGCCTTCGCCAGCCTGAACCGCCAGGCGGTGGACAAGAACCTGGCCGAGATCGTGCTCAAGGACTTGATCAGTGACGACGGCGCCCAGGAAATTACATCGTCGCTGATCATGGCGCAGACAGCTGAGTACTTCAACATCACTCTTGATGACCTGTGCAGCAAGTCGCGAACGCGCACGCTGGTCACGGCACGGCAGATTGCGATGTACCTGTGCCGTGAGCTGACCGATATGTCACTACCGAAAATAGGCCAAGAGCTGGGAGGACGGGATCACACCACTGTCATCCACGCTGACCGCAAAATTCGCGAGCTCATGGCGGAACGCCGGGCCATCTACAACCAGGTGACCGAACTGACCAACCGGATAAAGCACCACCGGAAAGATTCATAGGACCTTTGGTACATACCTCAGCCGCGCGTGAATTAACATCTGTGGAAACAATTGTGGATAACTACCGGATTCCCGTGGACGTTAATGAGGACAACGCCAGGGAAGCCTGTGGACCGCTGAATTACGGCTATCTCATGCACAGCACACCTGGTACTTCTCCGTCTTCAGCTCACATGCTGTACACAGGGAGAATCCGCGGAAATGCCAGTACTGGGAAGGTTATCCACAGTATCCACAGGAGTTATTAACACTACTGATCCTTAATCCATCGATCTGTTCCAAATAACATTTCCCCTCCAGGCCATCCGGCAAGACTGTCCGCTGTGTCGCGCTAAGCTGTGACTCAGTAGAGTTGACGCTTGCTCACGCCTCCTCCTTCGCCCGCAAAGAATCGTCGGACAGGTCGAGGCCGAGTGGCTTCCCCCATGTACCTCGCGAAAGGCGGCACCCTTCAGTGAAATTCCGAGTCGAGCGCGATGTCCTGGCTGAGGCCGTCACATGGACGGCGCGTTCCTTGTCACCGCGTCCTCCCGTACCGGTGCTGTCGGGACTGTTGATCAAGGCGGGTGCAGGCAGTCTCAGCTTGGCCAGCTTTGACTACGAAATCTCAGCTCGTTTGGAAATTGCCGCTGATGTAGCCGAAGAAGGCACCATTCTCGTGTCCGGCCGGTTACTCGCTGACATTTGCCGCAGCCTTCCGTCCGCACCGGTTGAGGTAGAGACTGACGGATCCAAGGTCACACTGACCTGCCGTAACAGCCGCTTCAACCTGGCGACGATGCCGGAAGCGGAGTATCCCGAACTTCCAGCACTGCCGGAGGTCAGCGGCGTCGTCGACGGCGATGCTTTCGCCGAAGCCGTTTCTCAGGTCATCATCGCTGCCAGCAGGGATGACACACTGCCCATCCTCACCGGTGTACGGATGGAAATCGAGGAAGACCTGATCACCTTCCTCGCCACCGACCGTTATCGCTTGGCGTTGCGTGAACTCTCCTGGAAACCGACGAACCCTGGAATCTCCACCAGCGCCCTGGTCAAAGCCAAGACGCTGAGCGAAGTGGCAAAGACCCTGGGCGGATCCGGAGATCTCAACATCGCGCTGTCTGACAACAGTGAACTCATCGGCTTCGAAAGTGGCGGCCGGCGAACCACCTCTTTGCTGGTTGACGGCGATTACCCCAAAATCCGGTCCCTATTCCCGGACAGCACACCCATCCATGCAACGGTGGAGACGAGTTTGCTGGTCGAAGCAGTCCGTCGTGTGTCCTTGGTGGCCGAGCGGAATACGCCTGTGCGCCTCGCTTTCAGTGCGGGCCAGGTGGTACTTGACGCCGGTACGGGTGAGGATGCCCAGGCATCCGAAGCCATCGAAGCTACCCTGGACGGCGAGGACATTACCGTTGCCTTCAACCCCCATTACCTGAGTGAAGGTCTTGGTGCCTTCAGCAGCCGCTTCGTGCGGTTCTCCTTCACCACCCCGCCCAAACCCGCTGTTATCTCGGCGCAGGAAGAGGCAACCGGCGCTGACCGGGAAGATTACAGGTACTTGTTGATGCCGGTGAGGTTGCCAAACCAGTAGCAGCGAGACCGTCCATCCCACCGAAACCCATGGAGGATACTTTGCACATCGGCCTAATCGGACTCGGAAAAATGGGACATAACATGCGGGAACGGTTGCGTTCCAAGGGCATTGAGGTCTCCGGTTACGACCGCAATCCGGATGTATCCGACGTCGCAAGTCTTGATGAACTGATTGCTACGATCCCCACTCCACGGGTGGTCTGGGTCATGGTCCCGGCTGGAAAGATTACCGATCAGGTGATTGCCGAGTTGGGAGAGAAGCTCTCCGAGGGCGATCTCGTGATTGATGGCGGCAATACCAAGTTCAGTACCGATCAGGAACACAGCGAGCAGTTGTCACTCAAAGGCATTGCCTTTGTTGATTGTGGGGTCTCCGGCGGTGTATGGGGCCTTGAGAACGGATATGGGCTGATGGTCGGCGGAGCTGCCGAGGACGTTGAACGGGTGATGCCGGTCTTCGATGCCTTGCGTCCGGAAGGTGACCGCGAAGAAAGCTTCGTCCATGTGGGAGACACCGGTGCGGGACACTACGCAAAAATGGTGCATAACGGGATTGAGTACGGTCTGATGCAGGCTTACGCCGAGGGCTACGAACTGCTCGAGGCAAAAGACATCATCAAGGATGTACACGGGACGTTCCGCGCATGGCAAAAGGGTACAGTCGTGCGGTCCTGGCTACTGGACCTGTTGGTGAAGGCGCTCGAGGAAGACCCGAAACTCACCCAGGTTGGCGCTTACGTTGAGGACTCAGGCGAAGGGCGGTGGACGGTTGAGCAGGCTATTGCCAATGAAGTGGCCGCACCAGCCATCACTGCTGCGCTCTTTGCCCGATTCAGCTCGCGGCAGGAGGATGCACCCTCGCTGAAGATGGTTGCGGCCCTGCGCAACCAGTTCGGCGGCCATGCCGTACGCCCTCCCCGCAAGTGAAAAATGATTGAGCAACGGTGTACGTCCAGCATCTCTCACTGACCGATTTCCGTAGTTATTCCCAGCTTGAGGTCGCCCTGGAACCAGGAGTGACGGTGTTCGTCGGGCAAAACGGCGTCGGGAAGACCAATATCGTCGAAGCCATCGGTTTCCTCGGGTCCCTCTCGTCCCACCGGGTGAGCTCCGACAAACCATTGATAGCCTTCGACGCTGAGCGGGCGTTGGTCCGTGGGCGCCTGGTACGCGGATCACAAGCCACGAGTGTGGAGCTGGAGATCAACGGCGAGCGGGCCAATCGCGCCCGTATCAACCGGGCCAACCCGGTTCGGGCACGGGACGCCGCAGGTATCCTGCGTACGGTTCTCTTTGCACCGGAAGACCTCGCTCTCGTCAAGGGAGATCCGTCCAACCGCCGCCGGTTCCTGGACGAACTGATGGTGCAGCTGGTACCGCATCATGCCGGCACACGAGCGGACTACGAACGGGTCTTGAAGCAGCGCAACGCATTACTCAAATCATTGCGGGGGCGCAGGCTGACCGATGCGCATGAGGCCACTTTGGAAGTGTGGGACCAGCACCTTGCGGCGGTTGGTTCACAACTCCTCCATGCCCGACTCGCCGTTCTGACCAGACTTCTGCCGCATATTCAAAAGGCCTATCGCGAGCTGACCGACGGCTCGAAAGTTGCAACAGCCGCTTACCGTTCGTCCCTGGTCGGTCCGGTTTCCGATGACGACGACGGCCAGGCACCTTCTTCGGCCGAAGACCTCGGCACGCTCTCCATTGAACACATCACTGAGCGGTTTTTGACGACAATCAGGGAGCAGCGGCGCCGCGAAACCGAGCGTGGTATCTCATTGGTGGGGCCGCACCGCGACGAGGTGGAGCTCATGCTCGGTCGTGCCCTGGTCAAGGGGTATGCCTCGCACGGCGAAACCTGGTCGATGGCGCTTGCGCTCCGCCTCGGTTCGTACTACCTCCTGACCGATGATGATCAGACCCCGGGATCCACGCCAGTCCTGATTCTCGACGATGTGTTTGCTGAACTGGATACTGATCGCCGAGAGCGGTTGGCCTCTGTGGTGGTCGGAGCTGAACAGGTACTGGTGACCGCTGCGGTTGGAGCGGATGTACCTGCTGCGTTGGCAGGCCGCCAGTTCGAGGTAGTACCGGGGGGCTTCAGTGAAGTACCGGCCTGAAGATAATCGTGCAGCGCCGGGTGTTATGAAGGCACAACCCAATGACGACGCCGGCACACCCCTTGCGGATGATGCCGGGGAAACACCTGCCCAGGATGCACCGCGGCTGTTGTTGAATCGACTCCGTGACGCGTCTGCAGCGCGTGGTGATCTTCGCGCGCCGGCCGCCCGCCGTCGTCGTACTGGGAATGGTGCTCATCATCCTAGAGGTCAGGAGTCCTACACCGGCAGGGATCCGCAGGGAGTCGGGGCCGTATTCGGGCGGCTCCTTAGTGAGCGAGGCTGGAATTCGCCGGTAGCCGTGGGGTCGGTCATGGCGCGGTGGCCGGAACTGGTCGGGCAGGAAATCGCCAGCCACTGTACTCCCGAAAGCTTCCACGAAACAACGGTTCTCGTGCGCTGCGACTCCACCGCCTGGGCAACGCAGCTCAGACTGATCAGCCCTGACCTTTTACGCCGCTTCGAACACGAGCTGGGCACAGGTGTTGTGACGGCCATGAAAATTGTCGGGCCGTCGGCTCCGTCCTGGCGAAAAGGGGGCCGATCGGTTCCCGGCAGAGGTCCCAGGGACACCTACGGGTGACCTGCTGACCGGTTATCTGCGGATCCGCTGATGAGCGGCGTGCAGCGCCGAGCGGACCCCAGCGGACGTATACGCCCCCACAAGACCCCCCGCTGAGAGCTTAAATAGCTGTTTATTCGCCGTTAGGGGGCAATTGAGGCTCCGTTGTCGGCCACTGCACGGTAGAATGACAGGTGCAGGCATTCCTTTTGGGATGCCTTCATTCTGAGACTGGGCAACATTAGGACAACGAGGAGTCGACAGCGTCAGTGGCTAACGACAACGAAGTGGAATCTGCCGGACTGCCGGAAACCGGCGCCGGCGCACCCAAAGGTTACGGCGCAAGCGACATCACAGTCCTTGAGGGGCTGGAAGCGGTTCGAAAGCGGCCCGGTATGTATATCGGGTCCACTGGTCCCCGCGGCCTGCACCACCTTGTCTATGAGGTTGTGGATAACTCTGTGGATGAGGCACTCGCGGGATACTGCGACCACATCAAGGTGGCGCTGCTTGCTGACGGCGGCGTCCGCGTCATCGACAATGGCCGCGGTATTCCGGTTGATATGCACCCGACCGAGGGCAAACCCACCGTTGAAGTAGTCATGACTATCCTGCACGCAGGCGGGAAGTTCGGCGGTGGAGGATATGCCGTATCCGGTGGCCTCCATGGAGTGGGTATTTCGGTTGTGAATGCGCTTTCCTCCCGTGTCAACACGGAAATTAAGCGTCAGGGCCACGTCTGGAGGCAGTCCTTCGAGGATGGTGGAAAACCTGTCGGAAAGCTCGAAAAGGGTCCGGAGACCACCGAGACCGGTACCACGCAGACTTTCTATCCGGATGCCTCAATCTTCGAGTCGGTTGAGTTCGATTTCGAGACGTTGCGGGCGCGTTTCCAGCAGATGGCCTTCCTGAACAAAGGCCTGCGGATCAGCCTTGTGGATGAGCGCGTGCCTGAGGTGGAGACCGAGGAAATTACGGACGCCGCCCACGCCGAGGCAGAACAGTCCGAAGAGAACAAGCACCGCCATGTCGAGTACCTCTATGAGAACGGCTTGCTGGACTACGTCAAGCACCTGAACTCATCGAAACGCGTTGACATCATCCACGAGGA
This sequence comes from Arthrobacter vasquezii, assembly GCF_029455255.1. Classification (NCBI taxonomy): domain Bacteria; kingdom Bacillati; phylum Actinomycetota; class Actinomycetes; order Micrococcales; family Micrococcaceae; genus Arthrobacter; species Arthrobacter vasquezii. The sequence continues at coordinate 17,600 of NZ_JAROKN010000012.1, forward strand.
CGTCATTGCGTTCGAGACTGAGGATTCGGACCGCTCCATCGCCGTCGAAGTGGCAATGCAGTGGACAACGGCGTATTCCGAAAGCGTTCACACCTACGCGAATACGATCAACACCCACGAGGGTGGAACCCACGAAGAGGGTTTCCGTGCAGCTATGACATCGTTGATCAACCGTTATGCGCGTGAGAAGAACATCATCAAGGAAAAGGATGACAACCTCACGGGTGACGACATCCGTGAAGGGCTTACCGCCGTCATCTCGGTCAAGCTGTCCGAACCACAGTTCGAAGGGCAGACCAAGACCAAGCTGGGCAACTCGGAAGCCAAGGGATTTGTGCAGCGCGTGGTCACGGACCAGTTGGGTGACTGGCTCGAACGTAATCCCGGGCCTGCCCGCGATGTCATCCGCAAGTCCATTCAGGCAGCCCAGGCGCGGCTGGCTGCGCGCAAGGCAAGGGAGTCCACCCGGCGGAAGGGCCTGCTGGAATCCGGCGGGATGCCGGGCAAGCTCAAGGACTGCCAGTCGAAGGACCCATCGAAGTCTGAGATCTACATTGTCGAGGGAGATTCCGCAGGTGGCTCGGCCGTTCGCGGTCGCAATCCGGAAACGCAGGCAATCCTCCCGTTGCGCGGAAAGATCCTGAACGTTGAGCGTGCCCGGCTTGACCGTGCGCTGAGCAACACCGAAGTCCAGGCGATGATCACCGCCTTCGGAGCCGGCATCGGTGAGGATTTCGACGTCGAGAAGGCCCGCTATCACAAGATCGTCCTGATGGCAGATGCCGACGTCGATGGTCAGCACATCACCACGCTGTTGCTGACGCTGCTTTTCCGCTACATGCGGCCGCTCATCGAGAATGGGTATGTGTACCTGGCGCAGCCGCCCCTGTACCGCATCAAATGGTCCAACGCTGCGCACTCCTACGTATACAGCGACCGCGAGCGGGATGAAACCATCAAGATGGGCCTTGCCAATAACCAGCGTCTCCCCAAGGAAAACGGGATCCAACGTTACAAGGGCCTCGGCGAGATGGACTACACCGAGCTCTGGGACACCACGATGGATCCTGACAACCGCACCTTGCTGCAGGTCACTATGGATGATGCCGCTGCAGCCGACCAGATTTTCTCTGTACTGATGGGTGAGGATGTCGAGTCTCGCCGCAACTTCATCCAGCAGAACGCGAAAGACGTACGGTTCCTCGACATCTGAGCGTCATTGAGTAGCCCCGGCCGGGCACGCAGCTATCTGCTGGCCCGGGTCCTGACACGCATTCACGAATGGAACGAACTAGATGAGTGACGAAGTAACGCCTGAGGTTCCGAGCGGTACGCCCATTGAAGGTGCAGTGCTGACGGACCGTATCGAGCAGGTAGACCTGCAGACCGAGATGCAGCGGTCCTACTTGGACTACGCAATGGCGGTCATTGTCGGTCGCGCGCTGCCTGACGTGCGTGACGGTCTGAAACCCGTTCACCGTCGCGTTCTCTATGCAATGTTCGACGGCGGCTACCGCCCCGACCGCTCGTTCAACAAGTGTGCGCGCGTTGTCGGTGAGGTCATGGGCCAGTACCACCCGCACGGCGACAGCGCTATCTATGATGCACTCGTCCGGCTGATCCAGGACTGGACCATGCGGTACCCGTTGGCCCTTGGGCAGGGGAACTTCGGATCGCCGGGTAACGACGGCGCGGCAGCCCCCCGGTATACCGAGACCAAGATGGCACCGCTGGCCATGGAGATGGTCCGCGACATCGACGAAGAGACTGTCGACTTCCAGGACAACTACGACGGAAAAAACCAGGAACCCACCATCCTGCCGGCGCGCTTCCCGAACCTGCTGGTCAATGGATCCTCCGGTATTGCCGTCGGCATGGCAACCAACATCCCGCCGCACAACCTGCGTGAGGTGGCGGACGGTGTGCAGTGGTATCTGCAGAACCCGACTGCCAGCAAGGAAGAACTGCTTGAGGCGCTCATCCAGCGCATCAAGGGACCGGATTTCCCTACCGGAGCGCAGATTCTTGGCCACAGGGGTATTGAAGACGCCTATCGGACAGGCCGCGGTTCAATCACCATGCGCGCCGTGGTCAACGTGGAGGAAATTCAGGGTCGTACCTGCCTGGTCGTAACCGAGTTGCCCTACCAGGCCAATCCGGACAACCTGGCGATCAAGATTGCCGATCTCGTCAAGGACGGGAAGGTTTCGGGGATCGCCGACCTCCGGGATGAGACCTCGGGCCGCACGGGCCAGCGCCTGGTCATTGTCCTGAAGCGTGATGCCGTGGCCAAAGTAGTGCTCAACAACCTCTACAAGCACACGCAGCTCCAGGACAATTTCAGCGCCAACATGCTGGCGATCGTGGATGAGGTCCCCCGCACCCTCAGCCTGGATGCCTTCATTCGGCACTGGGTGACGCATCAGCTCGAAGTCATTGTCCGCAGAACCAGGTACCGCCTGCGGAAAGCGGAAGAAGCCGCACATATTCTGCGGGGACTGCTCAAGGCACTCGACGCCCTCGATGACGTGATCGCCCTTATCCGGAGATCTTCGACCGTAGAGGACGCACGCAATGGGCTGATGGGTCTGCTGGACATTGACGAGATCCAGGCTCAGGCGATTCTGGACATGCAGCTGCGGCGGCTCGCCGCCCTGGAGAGACAGAAGATCCAGGATCAGCATGCCAAGCTCGAATCCGAAATCACCGAGTACAAAAAAATCCTTGCCTCCGAGGTACAGCAACGAGAAATCGTCTCTACGGAGTTGCAGGAGATCGTCGACAAGCATGGTGATGACCGCCGCACCGAGATTCTCATGGGGTACGACGGCGATATGAGCATGGAAGACCTCATCCCTGAAGAGGAGATGGTGGTCACCATCACCCGAGGTGGTTACGTCAAGCGGACTCGTAGTGATAACTACCGCCAGCAGGCTCGGGGCGGTAAGGGTATCCGTGGGGCGCAGTTGCGCGGCGACGATGTCGTCGAACACTTCTTCGTCACCACGACGCACCATTGGCTGCTGTTTTTCACCAACCTTGGGCGCGTTTACCGCGCGAAGGCGTACGAGCTTGTGGAAGCGGCACGCGACGCCAAAGGTCAGCATGTAGCGAACCTGTTGGCATTTCAGCCTGACGAAACCATTGCGCAGGTACTTGATCTGCGCGATTACCAGCAATCCCCTTACCTGGTGCTGGCAACCAAACGCGGCCTGGTCAAGAAGACGCGCCTCGAGGACTATGACACCAACCGGTCCGCGGGTGTTATCGCCATCAACCTGCGTGACGGTGATGAACTGGTGTCAGCTCAGCTTGTGTCCGAAACCGACGACATGATGCTGGTCTCCCGGAAAGGGCAGTCACTTCGCTTCAGTGCCACCGATGAGGCGTTACGCCCGATGGGCAGGGCTACCTCGGGAGTGACCGGCATGAAGTTCCGGGAAGAGGATGAGCTACTGGCGGCCAACGTCGTGAGTGATGACTCCTACGTGTTCATCGTGACCGAGGGCGGCTTCGCGAAGCGGACCAAGGTCGATGAGTATCGGGTGCAGGGCCGTGGTGGCCTGGGCATCAAGGTAGCAAAGCTTGCTGACGTGCGCGGCGATCTGGTTGGGGCCCTCATCGTGCAGGAAGAAGACGAAGTCCTCGTTGTTATGGGCGGCGGCAAGGTGGTGCGGTCATCGGTGGCCGGCGTTCCGGCGAAGGGCCGTGACACCATGGGCGTGATTTTCGCGAAGCCGGACAAGTCGGACCGGATCATCGCTGTTGCCCGCAACACGGAACGTGGACTCACGGTGGATGAGGAAGTTCCGGTAATGGGTGTGGATGACACTGAATCTGCGCCGGTTGCTCCTGATGAAGTACCGTTGTCGTCAGAAGAAACGGCTGAGCCGGAGGCTGAGTCAAGCGATATTGGAGGTTCCGAGTGAGTTCTGCCAACTCAAATCCGCGCACGACTGCGGGCAGCGCTGTGCGGTCGTCGGGCGGCGGACCTCGGGTCAACCCGCCCGCGCGGCCCACCCAGCGTCCGGCTTCATCAGGCGCAAGGCCGGCGGGAAACCGTCCTGGGCTGGTCAAACCCGCACCGAAGGCCAAGGCTCGCAAAGCGCGTCTGCTGGTCAGCAAGATCGATCCGTGGTCCGTCCTCAAAATGTCATTCCTGCTTTCTGTGGCGCTGGGCATTGTTACGGTGGTTGCGGCGATCGTCATTTGGACTGTGCTAGACCTCACTGGGATCTTTGATCGGGTGAACCAGCTCCTTGGAGAGATCGCTGGATCAGAGGGAGCCGGCTTTGATCTGCGCCAGTTCGCATCTCTGGGTCAGGTTGTCTCGTTCGCCACCATCATCGCCGTCGTGAATGTAGTGCTTCTGACCGCCCTGGCCATGCTTTCGGCGGTTCTTTACAACATTTCATCGACCCTTGTCGGCGGAATCGGCGTGACGCTGACGGACGACTGATCTGCCGAAATCGATGCGGGCCTCAATTTGTGGATCGCTGAGGCCCTACTGTAAAGTCGTATTTCGGCCCGATGAGGTACGGGGGCGTATAGCTCAGGCGGTTAGAGCGCTTCGCTGATAACGAAGAGGTCCCAGGTTCAAGTCCTGGTACGCCCACGGATCGTGAAACCGGCAGGCAACTGCAAGGAGGAGCACTGTGAAGAAGTTGCTGGTAGCGGCAGCTGCTGTTGCAGGAGTTTTCGCCTACAAACGGTGGCAGGAGTCCGAGAAGGAAAAAGAAGTGTGGAGCAGCGCGACTGATCCAGTCGAGTAAAACTTCACCGCCTGGTCGGGGTATACTGATCAGGTTCCGTTTTACGGGGGCATGGCGCAATTGGTAGCGCACCTGCTTTGCAAGCAGGGGGTTCGGGGTTCGAGTCCCCGTGCCTCCACCGAAAGATAAGGGCTCCAGTCGAAAGACTGGGGCTCTTGTCTGTTAACGGTGGCTAACGGTTCGCCGCTGTGTTTCGGGCTGCACGCGCGGTGTGCACGGCACGCAACACCTTCGCTGGGTAGTAGATCGACATGAAGATCAGCATCGGAATTTTCAGAACTTTCTTGTCAATCTGATGCGCTCGGTAGGTGCGGTCGAACCTTGTGACGTAATAGCGGTAGTCCTTGGGCGAATTCTCGAGGCGCCGGGCTGACATCCCGCTCACCATGCCGGGGATGTACCGGATGATCAGATCCTGTTCTGCAAGGTGAAGAGAGAGGTCTATGTCCTCATGCATCTCGTCCTTTTCATCAAGACAGGTGTACTCACGGATCTGTTCCCATGCCGTCCTGCGAAGCGCCATGTTGGAGCCGAAGAGAAAGTGGTACTGGTTACGTGCGAGCTTCAGCACGAGTTGACGCATCTTGTCATCCGCTTTCAGCCCCCACCGCCGCATCGGCATGTCATAGTAGACAACCGGTCCGGTCGCGGCGGCTACGGTTGGATCGCTGAAGCCTGCCTGAACGGTTTCGACCCAGTCGGGTTCCAGGACGGAGTCGGCATCAATTCGGCCTAGTACGTCTCCTGTTGAGTGGTTCAGCCCATAGTTTCGGGTAGGTATGAGACCTTGCTTGTCATCTTGCTCCAGCAGGCGGATCGGGCTCTCAGGGTATTCGAGCTGCATCTGACGGACAATGTCGGCAGTGCGGTCAGTAGAGCGATTGTTCACGACCAGAATCTCGTGTGCCGGCATTGACTGATAGATGGCCGCGACGAGGCACTGGCGGATGACGCTTTCTTCGTTGTACGCCGGGATGACTATCGACACGGACGGCTTCGCGGTGTGCACGGCCGTAAATCTATCACCGGCCGGTCAGACTAAGACCCCAGACATCAAAAAAGCGGGAAAGATCCTCCGATAGGTGGACCTTTCCCGCTTTTTGCGGGGCGTCAACGAACCTAGACGGCGGGACCCTTGGGTGCGCCGGCGCCGTCGTCCGACTTTTCGGCTGCGCGGTCAGCGGCTTCCTTGATGTCGTTCACAGCCTGCTTGGCCTCTTCATTGTGCGCAATGTCTGCAACAGGAGTCGGTTCAACCGGAGCTGGGGTTTTCCAGGGATCCTCCACAGGCTGTGAAGCGCGCCAGATGGCAACTCCAGCTGTCAGGGCGGCGGCGATGATGCCGACAATCAGCCAGCCCTTCCCGCCCTTGCGCTGCTTGCTTCGCCTGAGGTCTTTCGCGGCGCGCTGGGCGGCGACAACGGCTGCTTTCTGGTACTTCTTTACGGCCTTTTTGTCACCGGTAACCTTGGTCACCACACCGGCAACTCCAGCCGGGATGGTAGCAGCAGCCAAAGTACGCGACGCTGAATCTGCGGCATCACCAAGCCGGTATGACACAGCCGGGATGTATTCACTCACGACGCGGTCGCGCGCGTGGTGGATGGCCGGGGTTGCGCGGTCCAGGGTGCCCTGAATGCGGGGCGCCGTGCCGTCGACGAACTGGTTGATGCGCGGACCTACGCGGTCCAGGCTCTCCTGAATTCTAGGGGTGACGACGGCTATGCCGTCTGAGAGACCCTGTGTTGCCCGGTTCACGCCCTGCTGGATCCTGGGCGAGGCCGTCTCGATTCCTCGCTCGATTCGCGGCGTCACCCATTCTCTGGCGGCATCCACTCGCGGAGCGGCCCAATCCCGTGCCGTTCCGACGCCCATCAGAACGTTGTTCTCAAGGCTGCGGACAACGCTTTCGGATTTCTTCACAACTACCTCCCATGGATAGTGACTGTTGTTAGTCAGCCTACGTGCTATCCCGAGGTCCATGCTATCCGTGCGTTGGTTTCACAGCTTTTTCACTGTACGCGGAACGTGGTCGTTCCGGGAGATACCACGGGTGTGCGTGAAAGAATGGATCCCATGACAGCTATAGCTACTGCACACGCAACTATTCACACCAGCCTTGGAGACATCAAGGTGGAGCTTTACGGCAACCACGCCCCGAAGACCGTCAAGAACTTCACGGGCCTCGCTACCGGTGAGATAAAATGGACTCACCCCAGCACGGGCGAAGAGACCAACGCACCGCTCTACGACGGCACCATTTTTCACCGCGTCATCAAAGACTTCATGATCCAAGGTGGCGACCCCCTTGGCCAGGGCATCGGCGGCCCGGGCTACAAGTTCGACGATGAGATCAACCCCGACCTTGACTTCAGCGCTCCCTACAAGCTGGCAATGGCCAATGCCGGCCTGCAGAATGGCCGCGGAACCAACGGCTCGCAGTTCTTCATCACCTCCGTTCCCACCACGTGGCTGCAGGGGAAGCACACCATTTTCGGCGAGGTCAAGGACGAGTCATCCCGCGCCATCGTCGACCAGCTCAACTCGATCCCCACCGATGGACGCGATAAGCCTCTCGAAGATGTCGTAATCAACAGCATCACCATCGAGCAGGCCTAGCACCGTATGACCTATGGAATCCCGGCGGGCCAGCCGGATGAGGACGTTCCCGTATGCCCACGCCACCCGGACAGGGTGAGTTATGTGCGGTGTCAACGATGTGGCAGGCCCGCCTGTCCGGAATGCCAGCGTCCGGCGGCCGTCGGGATTCAGTGCGTCGACTGCGTGCGTGACGCACAGCGCCACAGTCCGGCCACGCGCACCATCTTCGGCGGAACAGTGCGGCAAGGGAAACCGCTGGTGACCTTTTCGCTCATCGGAGCCTGCGTAGCGTTGTTCCTGGCCCAACTAGCCATCCCCGGGGTGACGGACCTATTGGCGTACGCAGGAATCTATACCTCCGGCATCATCACTCCGGAACCCTGGCGCATGATCACCGCCGCGTTCCTTCACTCCACAGGATTCCTGCTCCATATCGGTTTCAATATGTATGCGCTGTGGATCATCGGACAGGCTCTTGAACCCCTGCTGGGGCGGGCAAGATTCCTCGCCCTGTACCTGATCGCTGCCTTCGGCGGATCGGTGGCGGTACTCCTGCTGACCAATCCGCTGCAGGGCGTTGTCGGGGCATCAGGGGCGGTGTTCGGACTCTTCGGGGCCATGCTCATTGTGCAGAGGCGGCGTGGCGGTGACGTACGGCAACTGGTTGTGCTCATTGCAATCAACACCGTCCTCGGGTTTGTGGTATCGGGAATCTCCTGGCAGGCACACCTTGGCGGTCTGATGGCCGGAAGCGCTGCCGCGGCCATCATCGCCTACACGCCGCGGAGTTCGAAGCGCTCCCTGATCCAGTGGTCAGGACTGGCCGCGCTGACGGTTGTCTTCCTTGTTCTTACGTTTGTCGGTGCAAGCCTGGTGACGTTCCCCGCCTAGTTTTCCACAAGGGTTATCCCCAGTGGGGAAAACTTACACACATGTAATTCCACAGGTGTGGATAAGCAGAACCCACGGATTTCAGAAACGGCCCGAAGAATTGCACCGAGTTACCCACAGCTGTGGATAACTCGGTGCACAACCTGTGCACGACTACGTAACCGCTTCCTGTACTTCGGCCAGCAGGTTCCGCATCTCTGTTTCGGCTGCGTCAGGGTCGGATCCGGCGATCGCCGCCGCGACGGCTTCGTGGCTGGCAAGCGAATACTCACGGGGTGTGCGGGGCATCAACCCCTGGGTGGTCCTTCCCCGGAGAACTTCCGTGACAACGTCATCGAGCGCGGAGAACATCTCGTTACCGCTGGCCAACAGGAGTAGGGCGTGGAATTCGATATCCACGGCTAGAAACTCGTCAAGACGGCCCGCTTCGCCGAGTGCGCGCAACTGCTGGGCGAGGTTCACAACGACGGCGCGTTGCTCTTGGGTTGCATTGCGCGCTGCTCCCGCCGCAGCAAGCGGCTCAACTGCGCATCGCAGTTCCATCAGGCTCTTGAACTGCCGTGCGCGGGATGTTCCCTCCAACCGCCAACGGATGATCCGCGCGTCGTAGACATTCCAGTGACGAGGGGCCTGAACCACAATTCCGACGCGGCGTTTGCTGAAGACGAGGTTCATGGATTCGAGAATCCGCATGCAGTCGCGAATCACGGTTCGTGAGACCTTGAAGCGCGCCTGTAGTCCCTCGATTGTCAGCCGTCCCCCGGGTTGTAGCTCACCGCTGACAATGCTGCGCCCCAGCTCCTCGATGATGCTGCTGTACTTTACGGCGGCCGCCGGTGCCCGGCCTTGCGAAGACAGCACCACTGATTGACCTTTCCGAGGGGTAGGGATGGGATCAGAATAAGCCGGGACGCCGGCGATTCAAAGGTCGCATCTTTACATTCGGTAAAGGTGCTACCTTTATAGCCGAGTAGATTGAGCGTTGAGTCACAGGCGGCGGAAACGACCAGAAAGTCGAGGAGACGGCGTGGAGTCACGAATGCATCTGGTGATTATGGGCGTGTCAGGATCAGGCAAGACGACGATCGCCACTGCACTGGCGGAGCGCCTCGGTTGGATCTATGCCGAAGCGGACGAGTTTCATTCCCCTGAGAACATCACGAAGATGACCCAGGGTATTGCTTTGACCGACGAGGACCGCAAACCCTGGCTTGATTCAATCTCGCATTGGATCAGCGAGAAGAGCGCCAATGGAGAATCCACCATCGTGACGTGCTCGGCGCTGCGAAGGCGTTACCGGGATGTTCTGGCCGCTGCCGACGGTGACATCCGGTTTGTTCACTTGCTCGGCGATGTTGACCTCATTCGCTCACGCATGAAGACGCGCACCGGGCACTTCATGCCTGAATCCCTGCTGCCATCGCAGGTCAGCACCCTCGAAATCCTCGAGGAGAACGAGCGCGGGCTCACCATCGACAATGTCGGCACACCCGCGGAAGTTACGGATCGGATCATGGCCGAACTCGGCATCATCGCCTGAGCGCATAGAACAAAGGAGGCGCCTTTCGCTCGGAAGGCACCTCCTTTCTGGCTGGATGGAGCAGCCGCTCTGGCTAGAACTACCGCCAGCGGGTGGTCATGAGGAACCCGGCGATCGCGACTCCAAAGCCAATGAGAATGTTCCAGGAGTCGATGCCTGGGATCGGGAAACGTCCTTCGGAGATGTAATAGACCAGAATCCACAACAGACCGAGCACCATCAACCCGAACATTACCGGCTTGTACCAGACCGGGTTCGGCTTCGGTTCCGCAGCGGCGCGCGTCTTCGGCTCGACCTGCTTCTTGCGGGACTTCGACTCGGGCACGGATCCTCCTAGACGGTGGCTGGGGCTTCCAGCCGCTGTGTTTGTGGTCATACAGCTCGGAACCCGGCCGCGACACCAGTTATCCTGAGATGAGGACCCATGGCATCGGCGCGGTTCTAGCTGCCCATTCTAGCTAATGAATGGCCGCTGCGACGCCCGACATCACATCCGTAGGCAGGGAGAAGGATTGAGCGACCTCGGCGGCGGCATCGCGGTGGCTCGCCGTGACCGTTCCCGGCGCGCGCCCGCCCGCCGACGTCGTCGTAGTCTGCTCGAGATGGCGGCCCAAGTGATCGGTGAGCTGCTCATCACGGCCGGCGTTATCCTGCTCCTGTTCGTGGCGTGGCAGCTGTGGTGGACAAATGTCCAATCCAATGCAATACAAGACCAGGCAGTTGAGGAGTTCTTCGCCGACCTCGGTGAGGCGCCTGTGGCAGATGATCCTGTGGACGAGCCTCCAACTTCGTCACCGGATCAGGTTCCCGTTCTGGAGGCGAAAGCAGCGGGTGAGACCTTCGCCGTCATCTACATCCCGCGTTTCGGGGACAGCTACACCCGGCCGGTCACCAGCGGGGTGACTACGGCCGTGCTCGACAACCTGGGCCTGGGACACTATCCCGAGACCGGCATGCCGGGTGCTGTAGGGAATTTCGCACTTGCAGGCCACCGGCAGACAAACGGCGCCGTGCTGGACAACATACATACTCTGGTGCCCGGCGATCGCATCTATGTGCAAACACAGGACGGTTATTACTCCTACGTCTACCGGAATACGCAGATTGTACTGCCGGACCGAACTGATGTCCTCGCGCCGGTACCTACGCAGCCGGGCGTTGAACCCGAGGAACGAATCCTCACCCTCACCAGCTGCAATCCGCGCTTTGGCGCGCAGGAACGAATTATCGCCTACGCAGTGATGGAGTCATTCCAGTCACTGGAGGACGGACCGCCGGAGGAGATTGCCGCACAAGTAGCCGAGGTCGCGGAAGGAGCCGCCTGATGTACGCCTTCATATTCCGCCACTTGCCGGGGCCTCTCTGGCTTCGGATCGTCTGGGCGATTCTGCTCATCATTGCAGCACTGGCAGTCCTCGTGAGCTGGGTCTTCCCCTGGCTGTCCCAGTTCAGCCCCCTGACCGATTCAACGATTGGCACGTGATCATGAACAGTCCTACCCGAATCCTGGTTGTCGACAACTACGACAGCTTCGTGTACACGCTGGTCGGATATCTGCAGGAACTGGGTGCGGAGACCACCGTTGTCCGGAATGATGACGTCACGCTCGCTGAAGCTGTGGCGCTTGCCGAAGTGAGGGACGCAGTTCTCATCTCCCCCGGGCCGGGAGCGCCCGCGGAAGCCGGCGTCTGCATCGAGCTAATCAAGTGGTGCGGCGCAAACGACAAGCCGATGCTCGGGGTGTGCCTTGGCCACCAGGCGCTGGCAGAGGCTTACGGCGGATCAGTGACCCATGCTCCCGAACTGATGCATGGAAAGACGTCCCTGGTAGAACATGACTCAACGAACGTCTTCGAAGGTCTGAACTCGCCGTTGACGGCCACCCGCTACCACTCGCTGGCAGCAGTAGGGGACGTTCCTTCCGAACTGCGTGTGACGGCGCGGACGGCGAGCGGAGTGATCATGGGTCTTGAGCACCGGTCCGCTCCGCTGTGCGGAGTTCAGTTTCACCCGGAGTCGGTCTTGACCGAGGGCGGCTACCGGATGCTGGGGAACTGGTTGGAGCAGGCCGGCCTGGACGGCGCTGCAGCCCGCTCAGCCACGCTTAGCCCGCTGATTCACCAGCAGTCAGGGACCTAGGCCCTCCACCGCATCTCCCACGACGCCGCTGTTGCCCTGCCCGTTTCCCTGTCCTCGCCCGCGACCCTGGTTGCCGGGCTCTTCCTCCTCGGCAGGAGCGCTCGACGCGGGCGGCGGGGCTGTTGACGGAGCAGGCTCTTCTTCGGCCGGTTTGGTAGCAACATAGATGACTACTTCGGTGCCCGGCGCGATATTCGAGTTCGCAACCGGTTCCTGTCTCACTACAAGGCCGGCTTCCACGACGGCGTTTGGTTCCTCCTCGATCCGTGGGACCAAAGCGCGGGCCGGGTCTTCCAACAGCGCGACTGCTTCATCGCTCGGCAAGGAAGTGAGACGAGGGACGGTCACCAGCCCGGTGGAAAGCACGAGGTTAACCTCGGAATCAGCGGGTACGGTCGAGCCGAGTGCCGGCTCGGTTTCGATCACCCGGCCCGCGGGAACAGTTGCGCTGTTCGCTTCACTCACGCTACCGCCGCGCAGGCCAACCGACTCAAGGGCATCCCTCGCTGAGGATTCGGTCATCTGGAAAATGTCCTCAGGTATTGCGCGATTTGCCGGTCCCTTGGAAATCAGCAGTGATACCAGGGCATCCGGTTCCACCTCGCTGCCTGCTTCGGGATCGGTAGTGATAGCGAAGCCCGACTCGACTTCATCGTGGAACGTACGTTCCACCTGCGGACGGAGACCCACGGCGGTCAGCGCGTTGCTTGCCTCGGTTTCACTCAGGGAGTCAACGGCGGGAACAGAGGTGAGGATGGGCTCCTCCGGTTGCGCGTTGAGGATTCCGAAAAGCGCGATACCTCCGGCAGACAGGAGCAGTGCCAACAGCACCAGCAGTACAGCTATCCACCCGCGCCGGCGTGAGCGGGTCCGGTCTTCGGCATCGCGACGGTTCTGCGCCGCATGTGCCACGGGCAGCGAGCCCGTCTCCTCTTCCTCCACCAGCGAATCAGCTGCGATGCTTCCACCGGCAAGAACCCTGGCCATCGCTCTTGTCTGAGGGGCGTCGTCGTCCGTTCGTGCTGGAACGGCGGCGATTGCTTCGGTAGGTGCTGCCGGCACGTCTGGCCGGATGCCTTTGCGCGCGTCACGAAGGGCCGACCGGAAGTCGGCTGCACTCTGGAAGCGCCGGGCGCGGTCCTTCTCCAGCGCAATGGAGAGCACTGACTCGATCTCCGCCGGAATGCTGGCATCGATTTCACGGGCAGGCGTGGGAATCTCACGCACATGCTGGTAGGCAACAGACACCGGGCTGTCGCCGACGAACGGAGGCCTTCCGGTGAGTAGTTCGTAGAGTAGGCAACCCGCCGAGTACAGATCACTGCGAGCGTCCACGGTTTCTCCGCGCGCCTGCTCAGGGGAAAGGTACTGTGCGGTACCGATCACCGCTTGGGTCTGGGTCATGGTGGCGGCGGAATCGGCCATTGCCCTCGCAATGCCGAAGTCCATCACTTTCACCTGACCCTCAGGAGTAATCATCACGTTGGCCGGCTTGATATCCCGATGGACAATGCCTGCACGGTGGCTGTACTCGAGTGCTGAGAGAACTCCCAAAAGGTAGTCGACAGAGGTCTCAGGCGTCAGTTCTCCGCGCTTGAGGAGATCGCGGAGGGTCCGCCCGGCAACATATTCCATCACGATGAAGGGAACACGGACCTCGTCATGGTGCTGGCCCTCGACCTCCTCCTCACCGGTGTCGTACACGGACACGATCGTGGGGTGGTTCAAACCGGCAACCGCCTGCGCTTCGCGGCGGAATCGGGACTGGAACAGTGGGTCCCGGGCAAGGTCACGGCGCAGCACCTTGATGGCCACGGTACGGCCGAGCCGGACGTCACGGCCGAGGTGAACGTCGGCCATACCGCCACGGCCGATCAGTTCACCCATCTCGTAACGTCCGTTGAGGACTCTCTCGCTGCTCACCTGGTGCCCCCTCACATGCTTCCTAGGGCTGGTCCTGGCCGGGCGGAGTCTGGCCGGGACCGATCGCCGGGGGCGCCTGGGTTTCATCAGGGCCCAGGGAGACGACGTAACGAACGGTGCTTCCCGGTTCCACCTCGGTGCCTTCAGCCGGATCCACGGACAGGACGGTTCCCGCTGCTTGTTCGGAAGCTTCAGAACCGGAACGGACGGCGCTGAGCCCCAGATCGGCGAGGGCCTGCTGCAGTTCTTCCTCGGTGGCTCCTACAAGGCCCGATGGAATGGTCAACGTCTCGGGCGCTTCCGCGAAGGTGACAGTGATCTGGGAGCCGGGCGTCAGTGGGCCGACGGGGTTGAGGGTCAGGACCGTCCCGGGATCAAAATCGTCCGTAACCTCCGGCTGCTGGTCCACGGAGAATCCCAGATTGTTGAGCTCGGCCACGACCACGTCAATGGGACGACCCTGATAGGTGGCCTCATCCACCACGATCGCTTCCGGTGTGGTGGGTGCGGGGGTGGTGGGTTCCGGAGTGGTTTCTTCCGGCGTGGGCGTCGGGCTTTCACTTTCGGACGGCGTTGCGGACGCCGAGGAGCTGGTGGGTGCCGGGGCCGGCTCGTCTTCGTTGCCGGCCAACAGCGGAGCGAGCAGGAAGCCGGCAACGGTGAGCGCTGCCAGGACCAGCAGGACAATCAGCGCAATCAGCCAGGGACTGCGTCCACGGGATTCTTCCTCTGGCGGGGGAACTTCGTCGATATCTTCCTCGGTCCACTCCCGTGACGCCGCAACTGCGCCGGCGCCTGCCCCTGCACCTGCGACGGCGGGCAGAGCCGACGTCGTTGGGGCGGGAATCGCGCGGGTGGCGCCGGTGGGTGCCGGGACCGGAGTGGTGAGTGGGCCGGTGGAGTCCGTAAACAGCAGCATTCCGGGTACGGCTGACTCAGCTGCACGGATATCGTTGCGCCGGATGGCGGCGACAGCCTCGGCAAGCGCTTCCGCGTTCCCCGGACGGTCCGCCGGGTCCTTGGCCAGCATGCTCGCGATAAGCGCACGCACCGGATGAGGGATAGTTTCGGGTAGATCAGGCGGCGCATCATTGACCTGGGCGAGGGCAATTGCGATTTGCGACTCACCGGAGAACGGGCGGCGTCCGGCGAGTAGCTCGTACCCGATCACGCCCAGCGCGTAGATATCGCTGGAACCGGTTGCCTGCTGCCCGGTTGCCTGCTCTGGAGCCAGGTACTGGGCAGTGCCCATAACCTGTCCGGTGGCGGTCAGCGGAACCTGGTCAGCAAGGCGCGCAATGCCGAAATCTGTAATCTTCACGCGGCCATCGGGCATGATCAGCAGGTTTCCGGGCTTGACGTCCCGGTGCACAAGGCCCTGGCGGTGTGCGACGCTGAGGGCCGTTGCGGTCTGGCCGATGATTGACAGCGCCCTGTCCGGTGCCAGGATTTGTTCGCGCTCAATGATGGTCGACAGGGGCTGGCCTGGGACGAGCTCCATGACGAGATAGGCTGAGCCGCCTTCCTCACCATAGTCAAAGACGTTCGCGATGCCCTCGTGGTTCAGCAGGGCGGTGTGGCGGGCTTCGGCGCGGAACCGATTGAGAAAACCGGGATCCCCCGTATATTCCTCTTTGAGAATTTTTATGGCCACGATGCGTCCGAGCACCTGGTCACGTGCTTTCCAGACCTCACCCATGCCTCCGATGGCGATGCGATCAGTCAGCTGGAACCTGCCGCCTAATGTGATACCTGAAGTAGGTCTCACCTATTCAACACCGCCTCTATGAGTCTCTTAGCGTTTGGACTTGTCAATTGAGCACCCGTCGCTATGTCGACGTCCTGCATCACGATGGAAACCACTACTTCCGGATTGTCGGCCGGCGCGAAGCCGGTGAACCAGGCGTTGTCGCCCTGCTCGGGTACTTCCGCCGTGCCGGTCTTGCCGGCTACTTCCACCCCTGGGACCGCGGCATTCTGGGCCGTACCGTTCTCCACCACGTTGACCATCCACTCCGTGATCAGGTTGGCGTTGTCCGCGCTGAGGGATTCGCGGAAAACCTCCGGCTCCGGTTCGTCGATGATGGAGAGGTCCGGTGCACGGACGGCTTTCACCAGGTTGGGCTTCATGAGCACACCATCATTGGCGATCGCAGCGCTAACCATCGCCATCTGAAGCGGTGTGACTGCGACACTGAACTGCCCGATGGCCGACTGCGCGAGCTGGGCTTCACTAAGTTCTGTGGGGAACTGGCTGGCCGCCACCTCAACCGGAATGAAAAAGCGCTCACCAAAGCCGAACTCCTGCGCCTGCTCGAGTACCGCCTGCTCACCGACCTCCCACGCAATCTGGGCAAACGGAGTGTTGCAGGACTGCTCGAGTGCAAACTCGAGGTCTGCGGTGTCACGCGCCGCGCACCCGCCGGTGGTGAAGTTCGGGAGCCCGACGTCGGTGCCCGGCAGGTCAAGCACCGGCGGGTTGGGGATGGTGGACTCCGCATCGAACTGACCTGTCTCAAGAGCGGCCGCGGCCACCACGAGTTTGAAGACTGATCCGGGAGCCACAAGTGACTGCGTTGCTGGGTTGAAGTAGATGGACAAGCCGGGAACCTGAGCGAGCTGCTCGATGTTCTGCACAACCACCGACGTGTCATGGGCGGCGAGCAGATTAGGGTCATACGACGGCTTGGAAGCCATCGCGAGCACGTTTCCGGTGGCTGGCTCCATCACAACGATCGATCCGGTCTGCCCTTCGGGGATCATGTCCCAGGCCAGCTGCTGCAATTGAGGATCGATGGTCAGCTCGACGGAGGCACCCTGTGCCTGGGCGCCCGAGAACAGCCGGACCATCTGATCAATGAAGAGATCGTCGCTACTGCCGGAGAGCTCCTCATTCATGACGTTCTCCAGCTGTGTGGAACCGTTCACCAACGAGAAGAATCCCGTGAGGTGCGCATACATCTCCGGCTCGTTGTAGACGCGCTGGTAGTTGAATTGGTCATCCGACGGCACGGATTCCGCGATCGGACGACCATCCACCAAAATCGCGCCCCGGTTCTTTCCATAGTCCTGCAGGATCTGCCGCGTATTCCAGTCATTGTTCTCCAGCGCGTTGGCCTCGAAGAACTGGACATAGGTGAGGGATCCGAGGACGAGCGCGAACATGCTCATGGCCACGATCCAGGAGCGTCGGATTGCCTGGTTCATGCGGTGACCTCCCGCGTAGGATCTGTTGCCGGAGTGTTCCGATTCTGCTTGCCTTCGGAAAATGTTTCGCGGACCGGCCCCTTCACGGCCGGCCGCCGGGCCGTCTCCGAGATGAGCAGGAGCAAGGCGACGATGATCCAGTTCGCCAGCAGGGAAGAACCACCGGCCGACATGAAGGGTGTGGTGAGCCCGGTAAGCGGAATGAGCCGTGTTACCCCGCCGATGACAACAAAGCACTGCAGCGCGATCGTGAAGGACAAGCCGCAGGCGAGAAGCTTTCCGAACCCGTCACGGGTGCCGAGAGCCGCGCGGAAACCCCGGGAAATAAGCAAAATGTAGAGCAGCACGATGGCGAAGAGCCCGATTAGGCCGAGTTCCTCACCGAGGGCCGTGATGATCATGTCGCTGTTGGCATAGGTTACAAGATCCGGCCTGCCCTGCCCGAGCCCGGTGCCGACGAGTCCACCGTTCGCAAGGCCGAAGAGCCCCTGGACAACCTGACCGCTGCCACCGGGATTGCGGTTGAAGACCTCCGGCTCAAACGCATTGATCCAACTGTCTATGCGCAGGGCAACGTGGCTGAACAACTGAAGGGCTGCGTAACCACCGACAGCAATCATCGCGAGGCCGATCAACACCCAGCTGACCCGCGACGTCGCGACGTAGATCATGGCCATAAAGAGGCCGAAGAACAGGATGGAGGAGCCGAGGTCACGCTGGAAGATCAGCACGCCGATGCTGACCAGCCAGGCGGCCACCATGGGTGCCAGGTCCCGGAAACGCGGAAGCTGCAGCGGTCCCAGCTTCTTTCCGGCCAGCAGGATGAGGTCGCGGTTGGTGGAAAGATACCCCGCGAAAAATATGGCGAGAGTGATCTTGGCGACCTCGCCGGGCTGGAAGGTACCCACACCCACGTTGATCCAGATACGCGCCCCGTTGATTTCGACGCCGAGCGGGGTAAGCGGCAGCATCAGCAGGACCGCGCTCACAATGAGCGATATATAGGTGAACCGACGCAACATCCTGTGGTCCTGAATCACCAGGAGTGTAGCTATGGACGCACCCATGGCGACAGTTGTCCAGAGGAACTGGCTCGGTGCAACAGGTTGTGCATCGGCCGGAAGTGCCAGGTCTAACCGGTAAATCATGGCCAGCCCGATTCCATTGAGCGCGATCACGATGGGAAGAATTACCGGATCTGCATATTTTGCGCGGAAACGAAGAAGTATGTGGAAGATCAACGCCAGCGCGGCCAGCGTACCGCCCTGCAGCCAGAAGGCCGAGTCGAACGGATTCTCCTTGTCGAGACCTACAAGCCAGTTGGCGCCGATCGCTACTGTCAGGGCCACGACAAGGAGGAGTGCCTCGACATTACGACGGGACTTCGGGACTGTGAGTACCTCACTCATTGGACTCTCCCTCCACAGGAGGCTGCTTCGCCTGGTGCTGCATCAGCGCTTGCGGAGGCGCTGGGGCTGGCTTCGGCGGTGGCGCCGGGACTCGCAGGAGAGGCACTTGCACTCGGTTCTGGTGTTGGGCTACCCGAGGACGACGGCTCAGGCGACGCAGTCTCGGGTGAGGCTGAAACTGTGGGCGACGGGCCGGCGGACGGGCTCGGATTGCTCTCCGGTGGACACGGCAGCGCCCGCAGTGACTGGCGGAGGTCTTCAACGATGTCCTGTGCATGTTCGAGGTCGCTCGCTGCGAGAGTGTTCTCGAGGCGATTGCGCTGGAATTCCGGAAGGCTGGACACAGGAATGTCGGTCGTCTGGTCCACGTGGCTCAAGGGAATCGGCCCGAGTGTCTGAGCAACCCCGTTGTAGATGGCCACCCTGTTGTCGAAGGTAGCAACGTAATAGCGCGTCTGGGTCCAGACGTATCCCAGGGAAAGCACTGCGGCAAGGATCAGTGCCATCAAAGCCAGGGCGGCCGGCAGCAGCCAGCGCCGGCGGCGGGGCGCGGAAGCTTCCTCGGTCTGGTCGTCCTCCACGGTGTCCGCGGGTGCTGCCTTGTGCGTCAGCATCATAGCTGCGCGGCGCTCGGTGGACCGCTGCGTGACGATGGGAATCTGTCCGGTTTCAGTAGCCAGCGCTGCCGAACCCACCAGGGTATGCGGGCGGGATGACAGGTCTTCCCGGATAACGTCCGCCCTGATGGCTACACCGGGTGTCGCGTCATCAGTAGAAGTGTCGCTGTCCTTCTCCCCGGCTGCTTCACGCGCGGGCGGAAGTGCGGTGAGCGCGGCAGTGCGCAGATCTTCAGGCGTGGCGGTGTCCACATCCACCACCACGATGGTGATGTTGTCCGGGGATCCGCCGGCCAGCGTCAGGTCAACAAGCGTGTTGACGCAAGCTGAAAGATCACGCGTTTCACGGATAATTCGTTCGACTGTGGCATCATCCAGGACGGCATTCAATCCGTCCGAGCAGAGCAACCAGCGTTCACCGGGCTCAGCATCGAAGGTGGTCAGGTCGAGTTCCGGGCTGGCATCGACATCACCGAGGACGCGCATCAGCACGTTCTTGTGCGGATGGACCTCCGCCTCCTCCGGCTTGAGCCGGCCCTCCTCGATGAGTCGCTGCACAAAGGTGTGGTCGACGCTGATCTGCTCGAAAACATCGTTCTTCAGCCGGTAGGCCCGCGAATCACCGATGTGGGCAAAGGAAATTTTCTCGCCGTTGAGAAGCATCGCCGTAACGGTTGTACCCATGCCGGCAAGCTGCGGGTTGGTGCTGACCAGTTCAGACAGGAGCGAATTGGCAGTCTGGATCTCGTCGGCCAGGTGAGTGCCGGCGTCGTCGTCGTAATCCTTACGGTCAAGATGCACCAGATCCAGGACTGTGGACGCTGAGGCGATGTTGCCGCCGGCGTGCCCGCCCATTCCGTCCGCTACAACGGCGAGGTAACGGCCGGCATAGGCGGAATCGTCATTCTTTGCGCGGACTTTTCCCACATCCGAGCGGGCGGCGAAACGGAAAACCAGGGCCATGGACTATGGCCTCAATTCAATAACCGTCTTACCGATCCGGACGGGTACGCCAGGTTCCACCGGCAGCGCGCGGGTCAGCTGGTTGCCGGCAAGATAGGTTCCGTTGGTGGATCCGAGATCTTCAATGAACCACCGGCTGCCCTGCGGGAAGAGCCGGGCATGGCGGCCGGACGCGTAGTCATCCTCAAGGACAAGCGTGGCTTCTTGGGCGCGGCCCAGCAGGATGGGGCTGGACGCGAGGTCCAGGGCGGTTCCCTTGAGAGGGCCTTCCGTGACGATCAGACGCCGCGCCTGCGCCTTGGCCGGTGGTTCCTCAACCAACTCCGGGTGCTTACGGGCTTCGCGGGCTGTAGGAGAGCCAGTCCGGTTGCGCAGGCCCACCACAAGATCCCGCCGCAATGCGCTGACGACGCTAAGGACGAGGATCCAGATCAGGAGCAGGAACCCGTATCTCAACAGCGTTACGGTCAGATCACTCATGCTTGGCGTCCACCGTTCTGCACGGGTACAAGTCGGAAAGTCATGCGGGTACGACCCATGGTGATCACTGAGCCGTCCGTCAGGTCCGCTTCCCCCTGTACGCGTTGTCCATTCACATAGCTGCCGTTGGTCGAGCCGAGGTCAACGGCACGGGACTGGCCCTGAGCGGTGTGAATCTCAAGATGCCGGCGGGACACACCGGTGTCATCGATGAGGATGTCCGCCTCCGATGAACGGCCCAGAAGGACGGACCCGGCGTTCAACGAGTAGCGCTGACCGTCGAGTTCAAGGACGGGCTGATAGCGCGTGGGCTGGCGGTTTGGGACGCTGGGAGCAGGCCGACGCTGCGCGGGCTGTTTTTCGGTGGCTGAGTCGATTTCAAAGGAACCGGGCTTCAGGTCGGAATCGCGGGTGAAAGACACCCGAACCGATCCCTGAAGCGTGTAGTGCTGGCTGTTGACGTGCTTGATGACGACATCACACAGTTCCTCGGCGAGTGGCGCCCCCCACTCCTGAGCGAGTGCGAAGTCCGGATCTGATAGCCGGGCGGTGAAAACATTCGGTGCAAGGGTGCGTCCCTGCGCCAGCGTGAGTGACTTGTTATCCAGTTCGCGGCGCAGTGCGCTGGCAATCTCGACGGGCTGCACCTGGGACCTGGAACCGGTGGAGAAGGCGCCACGGACCATCTTTTCGAGTCCGCGCTCGACATTATCCAGAATGCCCATGCCTACCTCCTTACCTGCTTTTCTTGCTGCCCGAATGCGCCCGCACGAAAGCGCGCGGAGGCATGCCGGGTCGCTGCTGTCTTGTGTCGATACTACTGGGGCGTCCCCTAAATGGCCTTAACGCGGCATGTTGCCCCGTCGATTACATTCAACGTCTCTACTCATCGCAAAGTTGCGCGGTGTGCCGTAGCTGTACCGTTTAGGTGTTTTTGGCGCCGCTCCGTTATGCTTGTTTCTGCTGATTCGGAGGAATCTTTTCCAAGAATCCTTCTTCACTTTGCGCGAGTGGCGGAACGGCAGACGCGCTGGCTTCAGGTGCCAGTATCCGAAAGGGTGTGGGGGTTCAAATCCCCCCTCGCGCACGAGAGAAAAATAACCCCGGCCTCGTGTCGGGGTATTTTTTTACCTACTTTCTGATGCATTGAACGGCCAAGACCCCGGTCAGCGGAAGTCCCGTGACTTGGTGGCGGCTTTGAGGCGGAGCACCTCGAACTTGTCTGCCACCAGGTTCACCACCCCCTCGTTGGACCGCTCCAACACTCCACGCACCAGGACGCTACTGGCCTCCCGCGCTATCCGCCGATACCGCTGCCAGACACCGACTGAGCAGATGACATTAACCAGCCCTGTCTCGTCCTCAAGGTTCATGAAGGTGATGCCGCTAGCCGTGGCAGGGCGTTGCCGGTGGGTAACCACTCCACCGACTTCAACGCGCCGACCAGCCTCGGCGGAAAGGAGGTCCGCGGCGGTCAGTGCGCCTCGGCGTCGTAATGCTGGCCGGGCGTGGCGCACCGGATGGTCATCTGTGGTGATTCCAGTGGACCACAGGTCTGCTGCCACGCGGTCGACGTCGGTAAGGTCCGGAAACAGGGGCGGCTGGATGTACACAGTGGTTCCCTTGATTTGGCCCTCGCGTTCCGTGGAGGCGGGACCGGCATGCCAGAGCGCTTCCCGCTGGGTGAGTCCCATTGAGTCAAATGCCCCGGCAGCTGCCAGCGCTTCGAGCTGCTGTGAGTTCAGTTCGGTCCGGCGCGCCAGGTCACCCATGGTTTCAAAGGGGCCGTTTGCCTCGCGTTCCTCGACGATGGCCTGTGCCAGTTTCTTGCCGATCGACTGCACGCTGTCCAGCCCTAACCTGACCGCATGGTTGCCGTCGCGGCGGTGAACCGTTGAGTCAAAGGGAATGGTGCGGTCGAATTTCCCCACTGGGGGCTGGTGGAACGCCAGGCAGTTATCAGAACCTGTGGAACCTGTTCCCGCGGAGCCGTCCACCTCCAGATCTGCATGAATCCCGGACAGCAGGATGTCCGGGCGCAGGACCGTGACGCCGTGCCGCCGGGCATCTGCCACCAGGGTCTGGGGTGAGTAGAAGCCCATGGGCTGTGCGCGCAGGAGCGAGGCCAGGAAGGCCCCCGGATAGTGGAGCCGGAGCCAGGCACTGGCGTAGACCAGCAGGGCAAAGCTGATGGAGTGGCTTTCAGCAAAGCCGAAATTGGCGAACGCCTGGATTTTCCGGTAGACGGAGTCTGCGGTTTCCCCGACAATTCCATTGGACTTCATGCCCGCGTACAGCTTCTCCTTGAGGGTGTCGATCCGCTCAAGGCCGCGTTTGGACCCCATAGCGCGGCGCAGCTGATCGGCGTCGGCGCCTGAACAGTTGCCCACTACCATGGCCATCTGCATGAGCTGCTCCTGGAAGAGCGGTACTCCGAGCGTGCGCTTGAGCACCGGTATCAGCTTGGGATGCAGGTAGCTTTCTTCCTCCTCGCCCAGTTTCCGCTTGATGTACGGGTGCACCGCTCCGCCCTGAATGGGGCCGGGACGCACCAGCGCAACCTCGATAACCAGGTCATAGAACCGGCGGGGCTGCAGGCGCGGCAACATTCCCATTTGCGCGCGGCTTTCCACCTGGAACACTCCAATGGAATCAGCGAAGCACAGTTGATCGTAGACTCCCTGCTCTTCCCGGGGCATGGTGTGCAGCGTCCATTCCTCACCGAAGTGCTTTTTGACGAGGTCGAAGTTGTACTGCATGGCCGCCATGATGCCGAGGCCCAGCAGGTCGAACTTGACCAGGCCCATCCAGGCGCAGTCATCCTTGTCCCACTGCAGGACGGTGCGCCCGTCCATGCGCCCGTGCTCGATCGGGCACACTTCCCCGATTGGGCGGTCGGTGAGCACCATTCCGCCCGAGTGGATTCCCAGATGGCGCGGAAACTTCAGCACTCCCTGTGCCAGTTCCACCACCGGCTCGGGGATGTCGTGATCATCACTGGAAACCAGTGCACCCCAGCGCTCCACCTGTTTTGACCAGGCATCCTGCTGCCCGGGGCTGTGCCCCAGCGCCTTGGCCATGTCGCGGACCGCGAACTTGGGCCTGTAGGTGATGACGTTGGCAACCTGGGCGGCATTGAACCGGCCGTACTTGTTGTACACGTACTGAATGACCTCTTCGCGACGGTCGGAATCGAAATCGACGTCAATATCGGGTTCCTCGTCCCGCAGGCTGGAGAGGAATCGTTCAAAGGGGAGGTCATACAGGATGGAATCGACGGCGGTGATTTCCAACAGGTAGCAGATAGCGGAATTCGCTGCTGATCCGCGGCCCTGGCAGAGGATGCCCCGGGTGCGCGCAAAGTGGACCAAATCATGGACGATCAGAAAATAGCCCGGGAAGTCTTTCTCCTCGATCACACGCAGTTCTTTTTCAATGCGCTCACGGACATCATCCCTGCCGGCGTAGAACTTGGCTGCGCCTTCCCAGACCAGCTTCCTCAGCCAGCTCATCTGTGTGTGGCCCTCCGGCAGGTTGAGTTTGGGCAGGCCGGGCTTGACGCTGCTGAGCCGGAATGCCAGATCATCCGCCAGTTCCACTGTCCGTTCCACGGCCCCTGGATAGGCGGCAAAACGGGCTGCCATTTCCGCGCCGCTGCGCAGATGCGCAGACCCCGACGCCGGTAGCCACCCATCCATGTCATCCAGTGACCTGCGTGCGCGGACGGCGGCCACCGCGGTTGCCAGTCTGTGTTGCTCAGGGACGGCATAGTGCACATTGTTGGTGGCAACGACGGGCAGCTTCAGCCGCGTGGCGATGTCCCACAGGGCATCATTGTGCGCACTGTCCAGCGGGTTGCCGTGGTCGTAGAGTTCGACGGCGACGTTGCCCGTACCAAAAAGGTCTATCAAACGCCGGGTTTCCTCTTCCGCGTCCTGAAGGCTGCCGTTGCGGAGCGCATGGCGGACGGCTCCTTTGCGGCACCCGGTCAGTATCATCCAGTTGTTGCCTGCCCTGGCGGCGAGCTCGGCAAGGTTGTACCGGGGCTTGCCTTTCTCTGCTTCCGGTTTCAGCTGAGCTTCCGTGATTGCCGCGGCCAGCTGATGATAGCCCTCTGCGCCGCGGGCGAGGACGAGCAAATGCCGGCCCTCCGGGTCTGGTTCACCGTTTTGGGGTTTGCTCAGTTCCAGGGATAGCTCAGTGCCGTAGATGGTGGAGAGCCCGGGGTGTTTCTCTGCCGCTTCAGCCAGGTGGACAACACCGTAGAGCCCATCATGATCGGTCAGCGCCAGCCCGTGGAGACTGAGCCGGTGGGCTTCCTCGACAAGCTGTTCGGGGCTGGCAGCACCATCAAGGAAGCTGAAATTCGAATGCACGTGAAGTTCCGCGTAGGGCACCACCGGACCGTCAGGCATGGTCACCGGTTCTTCCGGCGGGGAGTACGGATGCCGTTTCAGGGACCAGGCGGGACTGTCTCCGCCGTCAGCACCCAGGGGCGGGGAACCGGGGCGGCGACGATCGGAGAGGGTCCGTTCAAACTCCGACCAGGAAATCGGGGGATTATTGAAGCCCATGTCAGGACTCTCTGTCCGTGCCAGCACGGTGGCATACGGAAGGCCTAGTCATAGCTGGCCTCCGCCCACCAGCGGTGATCAACAAGCAGCAGCAGCCAGGCCGTTCCTGATTCATCCACCACCTGGAACCGGTTGAGGGTGCGCCCGTTCGAATCCCACCAGCGCTCGACAATGGGCCACGGCCCCGCCCACGAGGAAATGGCGGTTTGCCGCGGAGGCGCCGCGACAAGCACGGCAGGAACGGCTGTGAGCAGTCCGCGCCGATCAACGTCTACGGTGCTTCCTGCGCCGTCCAGCACCTGGACCGGACGGGGCTCGTCGAAGACGGTGGCTGGAACTGGGCCGGGGAGCTGGCCGGGCCACGGAAGATCCCGGCTTTTGGCAGCAGCTTCCGACGGCGGATCTCCCCAGGGAATGAACACCCGCCGGTCGGTGAGCATTCTTCCACCGGCCACCATGGCCGTCAGTACCGCACCATGTCCCAGCATGCTTTGCACCCGGGCAAGACCGTGGTGAATATTTTCATCCGGGCCCGTTCCCCACAGCCCGTCCGCGTGGTCGCTGAGATCCTCCACCGTCTCCGGCTGAAGCTGGACCTTGCTGATTCCGGAGCTCAACCCATGCTCAACGTTTCCGCTGCCCTGCAGTTGCCAGCGGACGCGGTCCAGCACGTCATCCGCGTCGAACCAGCGGGGGTGCCGCCAGAGCCGAACCGATTCCTCACCGGATTCCGACTGCAGCCGTACCACCAGAACCGTGCACACCAGCCCTGCTTCACGCAGCCGGCCCACGAATTCCTCCGCGGACAGGCGCAGGGTGAACGTCAGCTCATCAATGCGTGCCAACGGCGGTTCACAGTGCACGACGGCGTCGAGTTCCGCCGGCGGTTTCCTGACCACTACGCTGTGGTGGTCATATCCGCTTGCCTTGAGATGGGCCAGTGCACCTTCCACGCCGAACCGGTTGCGGACGTCAGCACGGGCAAGGGCGGCGAAATCTCCAAGCGTGCGGATTCCAAGCCGGCGCAGCACCACCGCGAGTGCTGGTTCCTCCAGAACTTCCAGGGGGAAGCTGCCAAGGAATGAGGCTGATTCTCCGGGCGGAAGGATCCATACGGGATCGGCCCCCGGATCCTCCAGGAATTCCGTTGCACGGGCAGCATGCTCAGCGGCAAAGGGGCTGTCTGCTACTCCTACCCGGGTGGCCGTGAGCCCGATGGCGGCGAGGGTTTTGAGCAGGACAGCCGCCGCGCGTTCTTCACTGCCGTAATACCTGGCAGGACCTTTGGCGTGAAGGACACATAATCCTGGGCGAACAAGCTGCACCCCGGGCATGATCTTTTCCATAGCGGTTATAACTGGTTCGAAGTTTCTCGCGTCCAGTGCCGGTTCATAGGGAAGAACAGTAAGGGTGGTGCACCGGGCCTGGGCTTCCCGGAGGCGAAGGCCGCGTTTGACTCCTTGTTCCCGGGCGGAGGGGGAGCAGGCGAAAACCTCGCCCTTCCCGATCAATGCCACGGGGTGTTCTGCCGGCAGGAGGTATTCCCTGAGTGCTGCAGTGATGGGCCAGTCCGGACACCAGAGAGCCATGGTGCGGGTAGTGGTGGGGGATGCCGGCGCGGCCTGGCTGGAACGGGAAGATTTCATGATGCGCGGGCCGGTCTGGAGAAAAATTCCTGCTGCCCGGACTCCGAATGTGCAGCGGGCGCAGATGGAGACCTGGATGTGGACCACGGCCCATGGTGAAGATCCGGCAGCCATAGGTCTGCGGTGCGTGAACGGCCGGTGGAAGCGTGCGCTGTGATCCGCATCCTGCGGCTTCGAAGATGCCCGGTTCCTGAACCCAGGCCCTGCCAGTTGCTCCCGGTTACGCTGAGCGTTGCCTCGCTGTGCGGCCAGGGCCCCATGGTCACCAGTGCAGCACCGCGCTGGCGTAGGCGTGCCATCAGACGGGAGGCATCCGATGGAGCGACGTGCTGTGGAGCGCAGGTCAGAACAATTGACACCACATCCACCATTGCTGCAGTCACCGTGAGCCACTGATCCCCGGGGTGGGGCACCAGAACCAGTTTGTCCAGCGCTATGCCGAAGCCGGCAGCGGCTTCCACACTGAAAGTGGGCATGCCGATGACGCTGCACCAGGCTCCGGCGCCTGACGGGCCTGCCAGCAAAGCCATAGCCAGGGTGGTGGAGTTGGTCACCGAATACGCCGCACCCGCCTGGAGCCCGCCCCCCGGAAGAATTCCAGCCAACACCGGCACGGTGGGCAGCCGCCGGGAAGAGGGCCTGCTGTTCTGCATGCCGTTGATTTTGGACTGGAGCTCCGCCTTGAGCCGGGCTTTGTCAGCAGCCTGATCCACGGCAGACAGCGCCCGGCGGGTACCGCCGGGGAACTGACCCGGAGGTACGGCCTGAACTACGGCTGCTGCTGGTGAACTCACACTTAATGTTCGAACGCGTGTTCGATTAAGTCAATTGGCTTTCCAGGCTGTGGAGGACTTCATGGTCACCCAGTACTCCAGTACCCTGTCTCCATGTGCGGACGCTTTGTAGTGGCAGGCTCGAACAAGGATCTGGTGGACCTTTTCGACGTTGACACGGTGGGCGATGATCTTCCCGAACCGTCGTGGAACATCAGCCCTACCGATCCCGTTCGGGTAGTCCTGGAATCACTCAAAGACGAGCAGGTCACCCGACGCATGGAGGCCGCGCGGTGGTGGTTGACGCCGTCGTTCTCAAAAGAACTGAAAACCAAGGCGCCCACCTTCAACGCCCGGTCGGAAACGGTGGGCAGCAAGCCCACCTTCAAGCCGTCCCTCGAGAGCCGCCGCGCCCTCATTCCTGCCAGCGGCTACTACGAATGGCGAACCGAGGGAAAAACAAAGATTCCGTTCTACATCCACCTGCCGGGAGAACCGGTGGTGTTCGCAGGACTGTACGCCTGGTGGCGCAACAGGGAGTTACCGGATGACCACCCCAACCGCTGGGTACTCTCCTCCACCATCCTGACCCGTCAAGCAGTGGGGCCGGTGGCTGAAATCCACGACCGCACACCGGTGACGCTCCCCCGCGAATTCTGGAACGAGTGGCTGGATCCCACCACAAAGGGGACGCAGGAACTTGCTGATGAAGCGGTTGCAGCAGCCACTCCCGTTGCCGAACAACTGCAATTCCACGAGGTGGCGCCGGTTCGGGAGGACAGCCCGCTGCTGATTGAACCGCTGAACCCGGCGTAGGAGCTAGTCCTTTGCGCGCCGCGCTTCCTTGGCCCGCTTCTCTTCCGCACGTACCCGAGCCATGGTTGAGCGCTCCGCCACCAGCCACTCAGGCGGTGACTGGAGCAGCGCGGTGATTTCCGCAGTCGTCAGTGGGTCTGTGATTCCGCCGCGGGAGAGGCCGCTGATCGAGACACCCAGCTTGTGCGCCACTACGGGACGCGGATGGGGACCGGTGCGGCGAAGCTCGGCAAGCCACTCGGGTGGATTCTCCTGGAGCTGGTTGAAGTCTCCACGGGAGATGTCGTTGTCCTGGAACTCTTGTGGTGTTGCGGGCAGGTAGATGCCAAGTTTCTTCGCGGCGGTAGCCGGTTTCATGGTCTGCGGGGACTTCGCTGGGGTCATCCTCTCAGCGTAACCGCGACTGGGTTACTGTGAAGACGTGCCCGAGCCCCAATCTTCCACGCTGCAGGTCGGCTTTGTTCCCGGGGTAACGCCCGGAAAGTGGGTGGGACGCTGGCGGGAGCGAAACCCTGAGCTTCCGATCGAAGCAACAGAGTACGACGACGGCGCGCTGGCTTCGGCGCTCCGGGCCGGCTCAGTGGACCTTGCGTTCGTCCGCCTGCCCGTGGACAGGGACGCGCTCAGCGTCATCCCGCTTTACGAGGAACTCGCCGTTGTGGTGGTCTCGAAGGAGAACGAGCTCTCCCTGCTTGATGAGGTCCCACTCTCAGAACTGGGCAACGAGAATGTCCTCGACGTGCAGGAATGCGGTGGAGCGCGGATGGCCATCGAAATCGCGGCGTCGGGAGCCGGTGTCGTTGTGCTGCCCATGTCCGTTGCGAGGCATTACAACCGGCGTGATGTCGAGGTTCGGGTTGTACCGGACGCACCTTCCACCAGAATTGCCGTTGCATGGATTGCCGAGAACACCACGGATGACATCGAGGAATTCATCGGGATTGTTCGGGGAAGGACGGCGCGCAGTTCACGGCAGCCGTCGGCCCAGAAGGAAGTACCCAAGCAAAAGGAAACCCGTAGCGAGCCTAAAAAGGCAGCAAAGCCCGCGAAGGGCAGGTCTGCGCCCGGCAGGACCAGGAACAAACCGACCGCCAAAGGTGCGCCGAACCCTCGCGGGCGCGGCCGCCGTCGTTAAGTGAATTTCAGGATGCTTCGGCGGCCAGCGGCGCCGTAGCAGTTTCAGAGTTCATCGTGGCGTTCCTGTGCTGAGCGATAATTTCTGCGTACCGGTGGAAGGAAGCCCGCGGGACGCGGTCGAGTGTGGCCGGTTCCATGCGGATCAGGCCGAACTTCTTGGTGTAGCCCTCCTGCCACTCCCAGTTGTCCACAAGGGTCCAGTGGAAGTAGCCGCGCACGTCGACGCCGTCAGCAATTGCATCACCGATCGCTGCCAGGTGTTTCTCCAGGAACTCGATCCGGCGGGTGTCTTCCACGTCTCCGCCGGGGCCGTCGTCGTAGGCGCAACCGTTCTCGGTGATGTAGATCGGCGGAATGTTGGGGTACTGCTCCTTGAGCTGTTTGAGGATGGTGGTCAACCCGCTGGGGATGACCGGCCAGTCGAAGTCGGTTTTCGGAACGTCCGAATAATCACGCGGCATGAACGGAACCGGAAACAGCGGCGGAGCGGCGCCGACCTTCGTCGGGAAGTAATAGTTGATTCCGTAGAAATCCAGCGGAGTGGAAATGATGTCCATGTCCCCGTCCTGGATGACCTCAAAGGACATGCCTTCGATCTCCGCAAGATCAGCCGGGTACTCCCCGGTCAGCAACGGCGCCGCGAACTGGCCGTTGTGGTAGTGATCGTAGAGAAGCGCGAGGTTGCGCTCCTTCTCCGAATCACTTGCCGGCTCCACGGGAGAGTGGTTATTGACGACGCCGATGGGTGTGTCCAGTGTCTCGCGCAACACCCGGACGGCGTGCCCATGCGCAAGCAGCAGGTGATGTGCAACGGAGAATGCGCTGCCCAGCAGCATGAGCCCTGGCGCCGCCCGTCCGATCGCATGCCCGACGCCGGTATGCACCACCGGTTCGTTGACCGTCATCCAGGCGGCAACCTTGCTCCCGAACTCGTCGCGGAGAAGCCGCGTGTAATCGGCGAAAGCATCGATTGTGTCCCGGTTCTGCCAGCCGCCGGCGTCCTGAAGCGCCAGTGGAAGATCCCAGTGATACAGCGTCACCCACGGTTCTATTCCGCGCTCGAGCAGGGAGTCGAGCAGCCGATGGTAGAAAGCGATCCCTTCCGGATTGGCGGGTCCACGGCCTGTGGGCTGAATGCGGGGCCAGGCGATGGACATCCGGTACGCCTTGCCGCCCAACTGCTCAAGGAGGTCGAAGTCTTCTTCATACCGGTTGTAGTGGTCGCACGCGATGGCAGGGCTTGAGGCATCGAGGATGTTGCTGTGCTGGCTGGCGTATTCGTCCCAGATACTCGGTCCGCGCCCGCCTTCATTGACCGCACCCTCAATTTGCGCTGCCGCAGTTGAGGTCCCGAATACGAACCCCGCCGGCAATCCGAACTCGCTCATCCGCACTCCCTGATTCCGATGTCCCTTCACTAAAGAGCTCCTCACCCTCACCCGTCAACTGCCCGGACCCGGTTTCTTCCCGGCATAGCCGGATAAGGTGCTTTCATGGCCCGATCTTTTCTTCCGCCCGCAGGGCAGCGAACAACGCTTCGCCTGGCCAATCCAACACAGCTGACTCCCGAAGGACTCCTCGCGCCGAAGTGGGGCGCCGGACTGGCACTGGCAGGGCTGGTGCTTGTAGTACTGCTGCCGCTGCTGGGAACCCTTGCGCTGGTGGAGGTGCTTTCCTTCGGCCCGCCGCTGGTCCTTGCATCCCTGCTGCTGACCTGGACCGCGATGTTCTCAGTGACCTTCTACGCCTCGCGGCGCCATGGATTCCGTTCCCTTGCCCGCGATTTCGGTCTCAGGTTCCGTTGGATCGACCTCGCCGTGGGACTTGGTGTGGGGATTGCGGCACGCATTGTCCTGGCCGTGCTCCTGGCGATTCTCACCCTGCTCTGGCCGCTGCAGGACGGCGAAGTGATCCAGGGCAATGCCGAACTGTTTCTCACGGACGATACAGTATGGCTGCTCATCAACGGCGTCCTCGGCGGTGTGCTGATTGCGCCCTTCTTGGAGGAGCTGTTCAATCGCGGCCTGGTGTTGCGCGGGATCCAGAATGCACTGTGGCTTCGGCGCACTGGCAACCCCCGCGATTCCGTAACGCCCGCCGTGCAGCGGCGGTCCCTGATGACCTCTACCGTTATTGCCCTTCTGGTGAGTTCCCTTGCTTTCGGTCTGTTGCATACCGGTGCCGTTCCGGACCTCCGGTCTTCCGTCTATCTGCTGCTCAGTACGTTCACGGTGGGCTTGATGTGCGGGGTGCTGACCGTGATCACCGGACGGCTGGGTGCTGCCATAGTGACCCATGTTGTGTTCAACGGCACCGGCGTGGGCTTGCTGCTCCTGGTGCCGCCGGAGCTGCTTCCCTGACTAGGCACTGCCCTTCCCGCCAAGCAGGTCACCGAGTGATCCCCCGGCAAGGAAAGGCTGCGCCGCGAGGAACCGGATCTCCCATTGCTGCGGCAGATGGTTGTCCGAACCCACCGTCCAGTAGACCTGCAGCGCACTGAATCCCTCCTGTCCGTACAGCTGGAACGCATCCCGCAGCCTTTTCAGCGACGCCCCGCGCACCTCGACGGCCTGTCCATCGAACTGGCCGTGGAAAACTTTTGCTCCTGGCTGGGTGAGTAGATGCAGGGCAGGTTCAAGCAACGACCAGGCATGACGCACGTGACCGGGACTTTGGCCGTACAGAATGAGTTCCGGGAGCCCGCGCTCAGTGAGGCCCACTGTGTAGGCGCAGGACAATTCACCGTGAGCCTGGCTGAAGCGCACCAGGACGCCCTCCCGCGCCACCTGCGCTTCAATGCGCTCGCGGTCAAGGACGTCATCACGCCACAGGTTTGAGAACTCCAGCGACGAGCAGTGGGGGTGAAAGATGAGGTCGGTCATGTGCGCTCCTTCGATGTGCCTGATGCAAAGGTGTCATCCCGCTCCGACATTCTGATGACTTTCGGTCGCTACGCTTGGGATCATGCAGTTTCCCGCGTACGCCACACTCCTGACAGACATCCGCGACACCGTCCTGACCATCACGGTCAACCGGCCGGACGCCCTCAACGCCCTGTCCTCCAGAGTGATCGAGGATCTTGAACACTGCCTCGACGCGGTGTCTGACGTCCTGACAAACGACGACGGCGCGTGGCCGGTTCGCGGCGTCATCATCACCGGCGCGGGGAAGGCGTTTGTTGCCGGTGCGGATATCCGCGAAATGACCGCGATGTCACCGGACGACGCCCACGCCTACAGCTCCCGCATGCACCAGGTCACGCTCGCGATCGAGCAGCTGCCGGTCCCGGTCATCGCTGCCGTCAACGGTTTCGCCCTTGGTGGCGGCTGCGAACTGGCGATGGCCTGCGACGTCATCTATGCGGCGTCGACCGCGTCCTTCGGGCAGCCGGAAGTCAGCCTGGGCCTCGTTCCGGGGTTCGGGGGATCCGTGCGGCTGCCGCAGTACGTCGGGCCGGGCCTGGCGCGCGAGCTCCTCTTCACCGGACGCCGCCTGGATGCCGGGGAAGCCCAGCGGGCGGGTCTCGTCACAGCGCTTTTCGATACCGTCGATGACCTGCTTGACGGTGCGCACAGCACTCTGGCGCTGGTGGCACGTCAGTCTCCCGCCGCCGTCGCGCTCGTCAAGCGGACTCTCATCGCGACTTTGGGCTTGCCCACCGATGAAGGGCTTGCCATCGAGGCGGAGTCCTTCCGGACCGCCTTCGCAACGGAAGACAAGGCGGAGGGAACCCGCGCGTTCCTCGCCAAGGAGCACCCCAGCTTCCCCGGACGCTGACAATCGTGCCCTGACCTGCAGAAACGGCAGGAAGGGGGTATGTTGCTAAGCATGCTGAAGATTGGTGCGGTGATCCCCGGACTGGTGCTCCTCCTCGGACTGACTTCGTGCGGCATCACCATTCCACAGGATCCGGAAGGAACTTTGGAAAAGGTATCTGGAGGCATTCTCCGGGTTGGTGTGAGCGAAAACGCGCAGTGGGTTCAACTGCCGCCTACCGGGGACCCTCAGGGCATCGAGCCGGAATTGGTCGAGGAGTTCGCGGACACACTTGACGCCGCGATCGTGTGGGTCCCAGGCGCAGAACACGAGCTGGCCGGCGACCTGTTCCACGGAGAACTTGATATGGCCATCGGCGGATTCGGCGCGGATACCCCGTGGGTCAAGGAGGCCGGCATTACCCGGCCCTACACCGAGACAGCCGATGAACGCGGCAAGACAATCAAGCACATCATGCTGGTTCCCCTGGGGGAGAATGCCTTCCTGCTGGAGCTTGACCAATTCCTGCAGGCGCAGGAGGTGGAATTGTGAGCACGGCCGGCGAAAAAAACACAGCGCGCTTCGGCCATACGGAACTGCCCGAGGAACAGCAGCGTGCCCTGCGCAAGGCAGTCAAATGGGAATGGATCACCATCGGATTCCTAGTCGTCTCTACGTTCCTGGTGTATCTGGTCCTGGGAAATTCGCAGGCCATGAAGGCCGCGTGGATCGAAGACCTGCTGTCCTTCCTTCCGCCGATCTCGTTTCTCATCGCAACCCGGGTGATCCGTCGTCGTCCCTCCGAGTCCCATCCGTACGGCTATCACCGCGCCGTCGGTGTAGCGCACCTCGTGGCCGCTGTAGCGCTGGTGGTGATGGGTGCGTATCTCATTGTCGATTCCGGCATAGGTCTGTTCACTGC
Organism: Arthrobacter vasquezii; assembly: GCF_029455255.1. Lineage (NCBI taxonomy): Bacteria > Bacillati > Actinomycetota > Actinomycetes > Micrococcales > Micrococcaceae > Arthrobacter > Arthrobacter vasquezii. Next base: position 51,766 of record NZ_JAROKN010000012.1, read on the forward strand.
CGAGCACCCTACGATCGGTGGAATCACGCTCTTGGGAAGCACCTTCTGGTTGGGCTGGCTGATGGTACTCGCGATGCTGCTCACCGCTGGGCCTCCCGTAGTCCTCGGAATCGTCAAGATGAAGCTCGCGAGGACGCTTCACGACAAAGTGCTCTACGCCGACGCGGACATGAACAAGGCTGACTGGATGACGGCGCTCTCGGCAGCGGTAGGTGTTCTGGGTATCGGCGTGGGCCTGTGGTGGGCGGACTCGGTGGCAGCGCTCCTCATTTCCACAAGCATCCTGCGCGACGGGATCAAGAACCTTCGCGGAGCCGTCGGCGGCCTGACCGACACACGGGCCCGGACCTACGATGATTCCGAGCCCGATCCCGTCGGTGAGCGCATCGACTCCTATCTCCGCAGCCTGGGTTGGGTCCGGGAAGCCAGATCGAGGGTGCGTGATGAGGGGCACGTGTTCCACATCGAATCGTTCGTAGTGCCGCGGACGTGGCCGAGGGCAACGCTGCGAAGAATCGAGAAGGCCCGGGACGCGTGCGTGGAAATGGACTGGAAAGTACAGGACATGGTCATTGTGCCTGTTGCGGAGCTACCGGAGGAGTTTCTGCCCGGCGTAGCCAAGGGCGGTTCGGAGTACCGCTGACAACACGAAGAGGGTGGCAGTCTCTCGCGACTGCCACCCTCTGTGTCTGTGCGTGCCTTACTTTCGGGCTGGCTTCACCACGTTGGCCGTGGGTGTCATGTTCTCCGCATCGACCATCCAGGCGTACTGCTCCAATTTCTCGATGAAGCCGTGCAGGATGTCTGCGGTGGTGGGATCTTCCTCATCCACCTGGTCATGGACGTCCCGCATCCGGCCGACGGCCGCCTCAAGCATGGCTACCACCATGGAAACGGTGTCCTTGGTATCCACCAGACCGGACGGGAACTCATTCAGTGAGGTTCCTTTGGCGACGACGGCGCTGCGTCCGTCCGGAACAGCGTGCAGGGCGCGCATCCGCTCAGCCATCTGGTCCGCGAAAAGGCGGGCGTCCTCGATGATTTCATCCAGTTGAAGGTGCATGTCGCGGAAGTTCTTGCCGACGACGTTCCAGTGGGCCTGCTTGCCCTGCAGGTGCAGCTCCACCAGATCAACCAGGACAGCCTGCATGTTGTCGGTCAGTGTTTTTGACGCCTTCATAAGTTCCTCCACTCGTGACGGAAATCCGGCCGCTGTTCGCCGCCAGCATCAGCCCCAGCCTAGACCGGCGCTTTCGATCGAATCCAGTTGCTGGGAAAACTCTAAGTAAACTTACCATTCTGTTGATCCGGCAAGAATCGTGGGTTAGCGTGGCGAACAAGCGGTCAGTTATCCGTGATGTTCTGCGCGAAGTTCCAGCAAACGAGGAGGAACAGACAATGGCAACAGTTCAGGAATTCATAGACGTTTCAGTGCCGGTGTCCACCGCCTACAACCAGTGGACGCAGTTCGAAACCTTCCCCGAGTTCATGGGGGGAGTCGAATCGATCACGCAGATCTCCGAAACACACAACCACTGGGTAACCAAGATCGGCGGAGTTGAGCGCGAGTTCGACACCGAGATCACCGAGCAGCATCCCGACGAGCGGATCGCGTGGAAGAGTACCGACGGAAAGTCCCATGCCGGCGTCGTAACCTTCCACCGGCTGAGCGACTCCACCACGCGTGTCACTGTTCAGCTGGATTGGGATCCGGACAGTTTCACCGAGAAGGTCGGCGCAGCTGTCGGCGCCGATGACCGGCAGGTGAAGTCGGACCTCGCACGCTTCAAGGAGTTCATCGAGAACACGGGGAACGAAACCGGTGCCTGGCGCGGTGACGTGGACGCTCCCGGTTCCGGCTCTGCCACGGTCGGCCGGACCGTTGATCCTTTGGCGGGCGGGGCAGGCCTTGCCGATCCATCACTGGATGACCCGGAATCGGGCGGGCCTCGAGCCGCCAACCCGGCTTAGGACGTCAACCAAACGAAGGGCCCTCTCTCGGGAGAGCCCTTCCTTTGGTTAAAGGGATGAATGCCTCACTCTTCGACGCTGATCGTGTTGATTGCCTCGGTCGCGCGTTCCGACAGGTTCTCGGAAATCGGTGCGCTGCCGGCGGCAACCGCAGCGGCCTGCTGACCCTCTTCGCTGACAACGAAGGTACCGAAGGTCTTGACCAGGTTTGCGGTCTGTTCGTCCTCGTAGGTGGAGCAGAAGATGTGGTAGGAAACCAGCACCAGCGGGTATGCGCCGGGGGCTGTGGTTTTTCGGTCCAGGTTGAGGGCGATGTCGAATTCGGCTCGGCCCTCCACCGGCTCAGCCTCGTCGACGGCGGCAGCCGCGGCTTCTGAACTGACAGCGACATACTCGTCACCCACGAGAAGCTTTGCCCGGCCCAGCGGCGGTCCGACGGCGGAATCATCCGCATAGGTGACCGCGCCTTCGGTGGCGGCAACGGTGCTGACGACGCCGGCATTGCCCTTGGCGTTCTCTCCCGCCAGCCCTGCCGGGAAGGTGCCGTCCGCCTCGTTGGTCCAGATCTCCGGCACTACAGCATGCAGATAATCAGTGAAGTTTTCCGTTGTGCCCGAGTCATCGGAGCGGCTGACCGGAGTGATGCGGGTGTCGGGAAGATCAACGCCCTCGTTCTGGCTAGCAATTGCTGGGTCATTCCAGCGCGTGATTTCTCCGCGGAAGATGCGGGCAATAGTCGCGGCGTCGAGGTTCAGCTCTTCGATCCCGGGCAGGTTGAAGGCGATACTGATCGGCGCCACATAGGCCGGGATGTTGAAAGCGCCCTCGGGTCCGCACACTTCACGGGACTCCTCGAGTTCTTCTTCGCTGAGGTAGGCATCGGATCCCGCGAAATCCACGGCTCCGGCCAAAAGTGCACCGCGCCCTGCCCCGGACCCGTCCGGCGAATACTGCACGCGAACGTCCGGATGCATGGTTGCGAACTCCGCCTGCCAGGCATTCATGGCCGGTCCCTGCGCCGATGATCCCGCGCCAGTGATGGTCCCGCTCAGGGTCGAGGTGGCGTTCTGCGCGGCAGCTTCCTGCTCCGGCCCCAGTGGGTAGTCCGAACCGCAGGATGCAACAGTAAGGCCGGCAGCGCAGCTCAGGGCGATGGTCAGCACGCGACGAAAAATCACACGCCCACGATACAGGTGAATACTGGGTGTCCCCACGTTGAACAACTCGTGAACCGGCCCTACGGCGCCTGCAAGTCGCGTGTGGCCGGGCCTTCGAGGCGTACGCCGTCATGGGTGAAGCGGGATCCGTGGAGCGGGCAATCCCAGGATTGCTCGGCGTCATTCCAGCTCAATACCCCGCCGAGGTGGGGGCAGACAGCTGATACCCGGTGCGTCACACCGGCGATTTGGCAGACACCCACCGGCCGGGCACCTTCCCGCACAATCACGCCCTGGCCCTCGGCAGGCCGGGCGTGGGAGGTCCGCGCCAGCCCGCCCAGCCAGCCGGTGACCATTTCGACCCCGACGCCGGCGTTGGTCTTTGCGGTGCTGAGCGCGTCCTGTTTGCCGACCCGGGTCTTATACAGCTCCTTCGCCCACGGCATCTGCCCGCCGAGGATTTCCGCTGACAGGGCCAGCCCTGCAGCCACGCCGTTGGTGAAACCCCACTTGTTGAAGCCGGTTGCCGCGTAGATGGATTGGCCGCCGACGGGCATCTTCCCGACATAGGGAACCGATGACGCCGGCTGGTAGTCCTGCGCCGACCAGCTGAACGCTGCCTGCGCGGTGGGAAAGTGCTCCTGGGTCCAGCGAATGATGTCGTCGACGAGGGACTGCGTATGCGCCTCGCGCCCAACGGTATGTCCGTTGCCGCCCACGATGAGGTACGGGCGTCCCTCGACCATGGCAGTGCGCAACGTACGCGAGGGAGAGTCAACTGACAGGTACATGCCCTGCGGAATCTCGTCCTGCACGGTAAAAGCAACGGCATAGGAACGGTGTGGCCGCAGGACGGAGAAATGCCCGCCACGGTCCAGGATCGGCGTTCCGGTGGCGATGATGACGCTGGCCGCCGAAATCTCGCCCAGCGAGGTCTGGATGGTGCTCCGCTCGCCCTTGGTGCTGCCGGCCTTCACGCCGGTGACCCGAACGCCCTCGATGAGCTCGCCGGAGTGCTTGCGCAGGTCTGCTGCGAGTGCGGCAAGGACCTCCAGTGGATGTACCTGTGCCTGACCAGCCACGCGCAGCGTACGGGTCACCGGGAACGGGAGCTCCGAGGAGTCTTCAAGGACGGCACTGAGTCCGGAAGTGGCGCATGCGTCCCGTTCCTCGCCCAGGAGGCGGGCGCCGTCGTCCGTGATGGCGTAATTGAAGGCGTCCCGGACGTCATAGCTGACGTTGTTTTCATCGCAGAACCGGAGCAGCCAGCTTTGGCCCTCGCGGTTTGCGGTGACATAGTGACGGGCCAGAGCCGCTCCGTGGTGTTTGATGACCGAGGACAACTGCGTGCCCTGCAGCAGTGAGACTTTGGCCGTGCTGTTCCCGGTAGTCACTGCACCAACCGTTCGCGCCTCCAGGACCGCTACCCGCTGACCGGATCGCGCGAGCAACGTGGCAGTGGTCAGACCGGTGATACCGGCGCCGACCACCACGGAATCGTACTGGCCGTCCGCCTGAAAGGTGTCAACGGGAATGCGCGGTGATGATTCAAGCCAAAGGGACTTCACGGCCAGTTCTCCTTCTGTAGTGCGGTTGATTACCAGTCCAGTTCAATTCCGATGTTGTCTGACGGACCTTCCTGCGCCGTGCCGAGGTAGATTACCTCACCGGTTTCGTCGTCGCGCAGGAAAGTGTGGAAGGTTCCGGGAGTGAGGCTGCCGCTGATCGGCGGGAAGCCCTGTTCGGCGGAGATCCGGTCCTGGAAGCCGACGGCGGGAAGGCCGTCGTCGTTCACAATGAACCAGTCCCACACCGCGCCGGTCGACAGGTCGACCGCGAGAACCGTGCCGGCGGGCCATCCTGCGTCCGGATCCCGGTCTGAACCTGGGATCTGGCGCCCGGCTGAGCGGTCGTACCCGGCGAGGAATTTTCCTGTGTCAGCACGCACCAGGCCAACCAGTAGGGGAAGCCCCGGTGTTCCGGGGGAGAGCGCCGTTGTGTCCCACCATCCGCTGTAGGCAGTCTGCAGCGGGAACACGTCGCCCGGTTCCACGCTCACGGGCAGCGGCTGGAAGTAGGGCGGCGTTGGCGCGGCGGCCGTCTGCGCACTGCAACCCGGAAGAACGACGACGGCGAGCAGCACCGTTACGCCCGGCAGATGCGTCCGCACCGTAATCACCTCCGTGGCGTCAACGCTAGCCCTCGCCGGCCTGCCCCTCAAGGAGGATTCCTAAGTATGCTGTCAAAGAGTTGCAAGGAACCTTCGCAGGGAGGAAGAACATGACGGCTGCACTGCTCATCATTGATATGCAGAAGGCATTTTTTGAAGACGAATCTCTCGGCAATCAGCAGGACTTCCTGGTTGCGGCCTGCAACTCAGCTATCGCGGATGCGCGCGAGGCCGGCATTGCCGTCTATCTCATCCGCACAGAGCACCAGCGGGACAAATCAACGTGGACACTGAGCATGCTCGATGATGATCAGGGTTTCCTTTTCAGCGGCACTGAGCAGGCCGAATTCGTTGATGACCTCGATGTCGAGGGTCTTCCTGAGTTGGTGAAGACGCGCGACAGCGCTTTCTTCGGGACCGACCTGCTGCAGCGCCTGCGCATTCTGGAGGTAGACACGGTGGTCCTCGCAGGGGTTTCAACGCACAATTGCGTGGCCCAGACCGGTGCGGATGCCTACGCGAACAACCTGCGGGTGGTGTACGCCAGGGATGCGGTCGCCTCAACCAACAGTGAGTATGCGCAGAATGTGCTGGGCGTACTGATGGATGAGTACCGTCAGGTTTCCCTCGACGCGAGCGGGATCCGGCAGTTGTTCTCGAAGAAGCGCGCTTAGGCGGTGGACGGATCAGATGCCGATGCTGTAGCCGTCCTCCCGGTGGAACAGCCGACGGCCCGCGCCGTCGTCGGACCGGACCCAGACAACCGAGGAGTCATCGGCGTGATCTTCGAGTACGCCGGAGAACTGGTCTCCCGAGGAGTGCCGAAGGGTTATCTGCTGACCGCGCCTGAGCGTCGAGAAGTCGGCAAGCGAGGAATGTTGCGAGGTCATTGGGGAAAGGCCTTCCTGAGAGTGTGACTAACGCCACACTAAGGGCCGTTCCTGAATGTTTGGTGAATGAAAACTGGGTAATCGCCCAAATGGACGCGAACGTTTATCGAAAAGATAGCTAAGCAAGCTTTCTATTCTGTTCTGCCTGTGGCACGCTGGCAGTACAAATGGCGGGACATACTGTCCATAGCTCGCAAGATCACGTGCCGGTGTCCGCCAGTCCGGCCACCTTAGAGGGGATAGTGCAATGGCATCAACACATTCAGGGTCGGGTGTAGGCACCCGGACAAACATTCAGAAGGCCGCACTCGCGGTAGGAGTGGTCTTCCTCCTGGTCGGCGTGCTGGGATTCATTCCCGGTATCACCAGCAATTACGACACGCTGCAGTTCGCCGGCCCCGAGTCCGAGGCGCAACTCCTCGGCCTGTTCCAGGTTTCGATCCTGCACAACATTGTTCACCTGCTGTTCGGCGTCGCGGGCGTCGCGATGGCAAAGACTGCAACCGGCGCTTACAACTTCCTGCTGTGGGGCGGCGTTATCTACGCGGTGCTCTTCATCTACGGGCTCATCATCCCGCATGATTCGGCAGCGAACTTCGTTCCGCTGGACGCGGCGGACAACATCCTCCATCTGGGCCTTGCCGTCGGCATGATTGCGCTGGCGCTCGCTCTTCGGGACAAGCACCGCACTGTCCGGGACCGGTAGTCCCGGCTCCAACCAACTACAAACAAACAGAACGACGACGGCGGGCCGCAACCTGCCGTCGTCGTTCTGTTTGCGCTGTGCGTAGCTCCGCTGACGATCTAGGCTTCCACAGCCCTGTCCGTCTGCACCGGCTGGGCGTCTTCGCCGGAAACGACCTCGATCTTGCGGGGCCTTGCGCGCTCGCTGACCGGGATGGTCACGCTGAGCACGCCGTTTTCATAGCGTGCCGAGATGGCATCAATGTCAATACCCTGCCCGAGGTTCAGTTGCCGAAGGAAGGATCCGCTTTCACGCTCGCGGGTCAGCCACTTGACTCCCTCTGCGTTCCGCAGGGTGCGCTCGGCGCGGATGGTCAACAGCTGGCCGTCGACGTCAATGTCAACAGATCCCGGATCAATGCCCGGGAGGTCAGCGCTCAGGATGTAGTGGTCACCCTCGCGGTACAGATCCATCGGCATCAGCCGCAGACCCTGGCGGGGATCCAGAAGTGCGCCGGCCACGCGGTCCAGTTCACGGAATGGGTCGAATTTCATTGCCATGATGGTTCACTCCCTGTGAGTCAGTAGTCTTTCTTCGGGTTGAGTCTGGTTCGCTCAACCTGCAAGTAGATTAGCACTCGCAGGAGGAGAGTGCTAATGGTTTATGTTCGCTCTGAACGAACTACTTGGAACACAAAAAAGCCCGCCCCGCATGCTGCGGGACGGGCTATGAACGGTGCCTGCGCGGGGCCTCGATCCCCGGGCCTTCCGCGTGTGAAGCGGATGCTCTACCAGACTGAGCTACACAGGCAAATAGTTCCCAGTCAGTTTAGGTCATTGGCAGACGGATGATGCAAACGCGGGGGTGCGGTAGATATTCGGGCGGACACTAAGTAGCCTGACTATTTGAGGCTATTCCACTTCTCGATGTCAGCGAAGGAGTTTGGCAATGGACGATGAGGACATTCTGGCGCGGATCCAGGCGCTGGTCGACAAGGAACACGAGCTGCGGGGTTCACCCTCGGGTGACGATGCTCCTGGCGAAGATCGACGCAGCAGCCTGCGGCGGGTCGAGGAACAGCTCGACCAGTGCTGGGACCTGCTCCGTCAGCGGCGGGCGAAGGAAGACGCAGGGGAAAGCCCGCAGGAAGCGGAGGCCCGGCCGATCGACCAGGTAGAGGGCTACCGCCAGTAAGCACATCGATTTGGCAGGACACGCCCCGATACCCCGTTGATAAGGGGCGTGTCCTGCCAACTCAACGAAAGGAATCTTCATGGACGACCTCAAAGCATTTGCACTGATCTGTACTCTCACCCCCTCGCCCGATGCCTCGAGCACCGATGTGATGGCCGACCACATCCTTGGCAAGCTCAAGGAGCAGGGGGTAACGACGTCGTCGGCCCGGGTAGTTGACCACAACGTTGCTCCAGGCGTGCAGATCGACATGGGAAACGGGGATGAATGGCCGCAGCTCCGCCAGCAGATCCTCGATGCGGACATCTTCCTCCTGTGCGCACCTATCTGGGTAGGGCACATGAGCAGCCTGGGACAGCGGGTGTTCGAACGGCTGGACGCCGATCTCTCCTCGACTGATGATGACGGCCGGCCCATCATGTACAACAAGGTCGCTCTGACCGCGGTGGTGGGAAACGAGGACGGCGCCCACCATGTCACTGCCGAGATGCACCAGGGCCTGAACGACATCGGCTTCACCGTCGCGGCGCAGGGCGGTGTCTACTGGGTCGGGGAAGCAATGCAGACCGTGGACTTCAAGGACCTGGACCAGGTACCTGATCCGGTTGCTTCCACAATTTCCTCCATGTCCGTGAACGCTGTCCACCTGGCGAAGTCCCTCAAGGCATCTCCCTACCCAGCTCCCTAGCATCGAGTTGGCAGGACACACCCCGAAAGGAGCCCCAAAAGGGGTGTGTCCTGCTCATTGACGGGTACTACAACGGAATAGGCGAGTCGCTTGAACGATCACAAGAACGATCACAAGAACGATGACGAAGCCCGACGGCGGGAACTCGGCGACAATGCGGGCCCGGTCGAGGAAGAGATCGAGGAATCGTTCGACCGCACAGTGGATGAAGGCGCACAGCGCCTGAACCGCACCTTCCCCGACGTACTCATCACCGGGCTCTTCGGAGGCTTTGAAATAGGGATCGGCGTGATCGCCTATCTGGCGGTGCTTCATGAAACCGACAACCACCTGCTCGCGGGATTGGCCTTCAGCGCGGGACTCATTGCGCTACTGCTGGCCAAGAGCGAACTCTTCACTGAGGGATTCCTGGTTCCCATCGCAGCGGTGACCGCCAAGCAGGCGAGCCTTGCGCAGCTCGGCCGGCTCTGGGGCGGCACCCTGGTGGCGAACCTTGCAGGCGGCTGGATCTTCATGCTGATTGCCATGAACGCCTTCCCGCAGTGGGCCGGGACGGTCACCACGTCCGCCGAGCACTACGTCGACGCCGGGTTCAGCTGGGAATCCATCTGCCTTGCGTTGCTCGGCGGAAGCACAATCACGCTGATGACGCGCATGCAGCACGGCACGGAGGAGATGAGCGGAAAGCTGATGGCCGCCGTCGTTGGCGGGTTTGTGCTCTCCGGCCTGCAGTTATTCCACTCCATCCTGGATTCGCTGCTCATCTTCGGCGCGATCCTCGCGGGCGCCGACATCAGCTACCTGGACTGGCTGGGCTGGTTCGGCTACACCGTTGTGTTCAACGTCATCGGCGGAATCCTGCTGGTTACCGCCCTCCGCCTGGTCCGGGACCGCAAACTCGTGGAGCGCGAACGGGAAAAGACGAGTTGAGCTGGCAGGACACGCCCTGAAAGAGTGCTCATAAGGGGCGTGTCCTGTTAACTCATTGCTCAGTTGCGGCGGGCCAGCCAGCCCAGGGTCAGCGTGCCCATGGTCCGGCGGAAGCCGCTGTCACCTTCCGCCAACTCCAGCGCTGCCCACACCATCAGGCATGCCTTGCTCGCATCCGCCAGCGCCTCCCGGTTCTTTTCGTCGAGCGCCATCATCGATGCGACGCCCAGCAGCGCCCATCCCACAATGGGTGCATTGGGCCGCTTGGCTATTGTCTGCTGTCCGAAGTCATTCCTGATGAATCCCATTACGCGCCTTTCTTCGATGCCGACTTTGCGGGTTTCTTGGCCCCCGCGGAGCCCTTCTTCTCACGATTCTTTTCCACACTCCGACGGAGCGCTTCCATGAGGTCGAGGACGTTTCCTCCCTCTTCTTCTCCGGTTTCCCCGAAGGTCTCATCTGTATCGAGGGCCTCGCCCTTCTCGAGTTTCGCCTCGATGAGTGTGCGCAGCTGCTCCTGGTAGTCGTCCTTGAAGTTCTCGGGATCAAAATCCGAGGAGAAAGACTCGACAAGGGCCGCTGACATCTCCTTCTCCTTGGCCGAAATGCGCACCTTCTCATCGAGCGAGGGGAACGTAGCCTCACGCACCTCGTCCTGCCACAGGAGCGTTTGGATCATCAGGACGTCCCCGCGCACCCGCAGTGCCGCCAGCCGCGACTTCTGCCGCAGCGAGAATTGCACGATCGCCGTCCGGTCCGTTTCCTCCAGCGTGCGCCGGAGCAGCACATACGCCTTGGTGGACTTTGAATCCGGCTCCAGGTAATAGGCGCGGTCGAGCATGATCGGATCGATCTGGTCGCTGGGAACAAACTCGACCACCTCGATCTCGCGGCTCTTTTCCACCGGGAGCGAGGCGAGGTCTTCGCTCGTGAGCACAACGGTGCGCTCGCCGTCGTCGTACGCCTTGTCAATGTTTTTGTACTCGACGATCTCGCCGCAGATTTCACAGCGCCGCTGGTAACGAATGCGGCCGCCGTCCTTGTCATGAACCTGGTGAAGGCTGATGTCGTGGTCCTCGGTGGCGCTGTAAACCTTGACCGGCACGTTGACCAGCCCAAACGCTACTGCACCCTTCCAGATGGCTCTCATGTTCCTAGTGAACCAGTGTTGCCCGTGCCGGTCTACGATTGCTTAGGTGAACTCCGAACCGATGGTTACCAAAACGCTCGCCGATGGAGAACCTGCCCTGTGGTTCGAGATGCGCTTCAACGCGCCGGCCCGGGTGTTGTGGAAGCATTTGGTCGACCCTGAGAAGCTCAAGTACTGGTTCCCCTGCCAGCTGGATGTCCTGCCGCGTCCCGGTGCGGTGGTCACCTTCACGTTCCCCGGCCAGAGGCCGATGGAGGGCACAGTCCTGGAGGCTGAAAAGCCGCGGTTGCTCGCCTACACCTGGGACGAGGAAGTTCTTCGCTGGGAAATCGAGGACGACGACGACGGCGGCAGCCTCCTCACGCTCACCAACACCCTGGCGGAGGGTCAGGACATCGCCCGCTCGGCTGCCGGTTGGCACTTGACGCTCATGGGCCTGGACGACTACCTGAATGAACGCTCCCTGGGGCAGGACCCGGCGCTGTGGGATCAGTACGTGGCGCGGTATGAGGACCAGCTGGGCGGCTGAGCCACTGGCGTAATCGGCGCTTCCCTACAAGACTGGGCAAATGGCTCCAGGCAGCGCGCAGCAGACGGTTACCGTCGATGGGCGCCGCCTGAAACTCACCAGCCTGGACCGCGTGATGTATCCGGAAACCGGAACCACGAAGGCGGACGTGCTGGCTTATTACGCGGCCGTCGCCGACTGCCTCATACCGCATGCCCGCAATCGTCCCGTCACCCGCAAACGGTGGGTCAACGGCGTCGGTACCGAGGAGAAGCCGGGCGAGGTGTTCTTCCAGAAGAACCTCGACAAGTCGGCGCCGTCGTGGATTGAGCGCCACGGGATCGAGCACAGCGACCACACCAACGTCTATCCGATGCTCAACAACCTTGCCACCCTGACTTGGCTGGGACAGATCTCCGCCCTTGAGATCCACGTTCCGCAGTGGCAGTTCGGGCCTGAGGGTGAGTTGAACAACCCGGACCGGATGGTTCTGGACCTGGATCCGGGGCCGGGTGCTTCCCTTCCCGAATGCGCCGAGGTGGCGCGGCTCGCCCGGGAGATCCTGAACGACATGGGCCTCGATCCGCGTCCGGTGACCAGCGGCTCGAAGGGAATCCACCTGTATGCGGCGCTGAATCGGGAACAGACCTCGGACCAGGTCTCCGCGGTCGCGAAGGAACTGGCTCGTATCCTCGAGGCTGACCACCCGGATCTGGTGGTCAGCGATATGAAGAAGTCGCTGCGCGGCGGGAAGGTGCTCCTGGACTGGAGCCAGAACAACCGCAACAAGACCACCATCACGCCGTACTCGCTCCGCGGGAAGGCCCACCCCATGGTCGCCGCGCCGCGCACCTGGGAGGAACTCGACGATCCGGACCTGGCGCACCTCGACTTCGAGCAGGTGATCGAGCGCATTCGTGAGCACGGCGATCTGCTCGCGGACATGGATCGCGGGCAGGCCGGCTTGGAGCCCATGTCCTCAAACCTCCAGCACAACGACGACGGCGGCCCGGACCGGCTGCACACGTACCGTTCGATGCGGGACGCTTCGAAGACACCGGAACCCGTCCCGGATGCGGTAGGGGAGCCGGGCGGCAACAGTTTTGTGATCCAGGAACATCACGCGCGTCGGCTGCACTACGATTTCCGGCTGGAACGCGACGGCGTCCTGGTTTCCTGGGCGATTCCGAAGGGACCGCCGACGTCCACGGGCGAGAATCACCTCGCCGTCCAGACCGAAGACCATCCGCTGGATTACGGCTCCTTCGAGGGCACTATCCCCAAGGGCGAGTACGGGGCCGGTGAGGTCTATATTTGGGATTCTGGCACGTACGAGGCTGAGAAGTGGCGGCCCGGCAAAGAGGTCATCTGCACGCTGCAGGGCCGGGAGGACGGCGGACTGGCCAAGGGCGGCAATGCGGTCCGGCGGTTCGCACTCATTCACACGGGCGGCTCGACTGACTCAGCCGAGAAGAACTGGCTCATCCATCTGATGAAGGAGCAGCCCGGGCAGCCATCGCCTCCCGCCTTTACGGTCCGGCCCACCGAGGAGTTGCCCACGCTCAAACCAATGCTCGCCACCAGTGGTTCGCCAGGACTGCTGCGCTCCGAGGAGGACTGGGCATTCGAGATGAAGTGGGACGGTATCCGCGCTGTCGCTACGGTGACGCCGGAGGGAACCCGCCTGCTGAGCCGCAACGGCAACGACCTGACCAAGGCGTACCCGGAACTGGCCGATCTCGGCAGCTACGTCAACGCGGAGCAAGCGGTGCTCGACGGTGAGATTGTCGTCATCAACAAAGCCGGCCGCCCGGACTTCGGCTTGCTGCAGGGGCGCATGAACCTGACCAAGAAGTCCGACATCGATGCGGCGCGGAGGCGGACGCCTGTTCATTTCCTGCTGTTTGACCTGCTGCATCTCGACGGCAACTCGCTGCTGGACCTCGGCTACACCCAGCGCCGGGAAGTACTTGAGCAGGCGGTGGACGCGCCGGGCGACGGTCACATCCAGGTGCCGCCCGCCCTCGACGCGACTCTCGATGAGGCGATCGACGCGAGCAAGCAGCTTGGCCTCGAAGGGATCATGGCGAAACGGGTCAACAGCACCTATTCGCCCGGCCGGCGCTCGGAATCGTGGGTGAAAATCAAGCACTCGTTGACCCAGGAAGTGGTTGTGGTCGGTTGGCGGCCGGGCAAGGGCAGCCGCGCCCACAAGGTCGGTTCACTGCTCGTGGCGATTCCCGACGGCGTTGACCTGAAGTACATCGGCCGGGTGGGTTCGGGCCTGACCGAACGTGAGCTGGCGGAGATCGGGTCGCGGCTCAAGAAAATGGGACGCAAGACTGCACCGCTCGATGACGTTCCGGCCCCTGACGCATCAGACGCACGCTGGGTCCGGCCGGCACTGGTCGGAGAGGTGCAGTTCAGTGAACGCACGTCCACCGGCAAGCTGCGCCATCCGGTCTGGCGGGGGTGGCGGCCGGACAAAAAGCCGTCCGACGTCGTCGTCGAAATCTGATGCGCTGAATCAAGGAGGAACTATGCAGATTGATGAGCTGGACGCCTGGTGGCGGGCCGCCAATTACCTGTCCGTCGGTCAGATCTACCTGCGGGACAACCCGCTCCTGCGCCGGCCGCTGCGCCGTGAGGACGTGAAGGAGCGCCTGCTTGGCCATTGGGGAACCACGCCCGGCCTCAACTTCATCTACGCGCACCTGAACCGCGTGATCAGCGACCACGGGCAGGAGATGCTCTTCATCACCGGGCCGGGGCACGGCGGCCCCGCGAACGTTGCCAACGCCTGGCTCGAGGGTACCTACACGGAAACCTACAGCCACGTCGGCCGGGATGAGGCGGGCCTGAAGGAGCTCTTCAAACAGTTCAGCTATCCCGGCGGCATCCCATCCCACGCCGCTCCCGAAACGCCGGGATCCATCAATGAGGGCGGCGAATTGGGTTATTCGCTGGCGCACGCTTACGGCGCGGTCTTCGACAACCCGGACCTGATTGCAGCCTGCGTCATTGGCGACGGCGAGGCAGAGACCGGACCGTTGGCGGCCAGCTGGCACTCAAACAGTTTCCTTGACGCGAAGCACGACGGCGCGGTGCTGCCGATCCTGCACCTGAACGGCTACAAGATCGCGAACCCGACGGTGTTGTCCCGGATGCCGGAGGCCCAGCTGGAGCAGTTGATGCGCGGCTATGGCTACAAGCCGCACTTCGTCACCGTTACCGATCCCCACGCGACCGAGCAGGCGCACCAGGATTTTGCCGCGGCGCTCGATACCTGCCTGGCGGGGATCAGGGAAGTGCAGGCTTCGGCACGTCAGGAGCCGCGCACCGGAGCAGACTACGCGCCGTGGCCCATGATTGTGCTGCGCTCGCCGAAGGGCTGGACAGGACCGGCCACTGTGGACGGCAAGCAGGTCGAGGGCACCTGGCGGGCGCATCAAGTTCCGTTGTCAGGAGTTCACGACGACGACGCGCACCTTCACCAGCTCGAGGAATGGATGCGCTCCTACCGCCCCGAGGAGCTTTTCGCGGAGGACGGGACGCTGAGGAATGAGGTAGCCGCTCAGGCACCTCCGGGGGACCTGCGCATGAGCGCCACGCCGTACGCCAACGGCGGCAGGCTACTGCAGGACCTCAAGCTGCCTGCCTACGGGGACCACGCCGTCGTCGTCGATAAACCGGGCCTGGAAAAGGTGAGCCCCATGCTCACCGCCGGCGGCTATCTGCGGGACATCATCCAGTTGAATCCCGAAAACTTCCGGCTTTTCGGGCCGGATGAAACGGCCTCGAACCGTCTGCAGGACGTCTACGAGGTCACCGACAAGGCATGGCAGCAACGGATTGACGACGTCGACGAGCACCTGGCGCGGTCCGGCCGCGTTCTTGAGGTCCTCAGCGAGCACCTGTGCCAGGGCTGGCTCGAGGGCTACCTCCTGACCGGGCGGCACGGGGTGTTCAACTGCTACGAAGCGTTTGTGCACATTGTCGACTCGATGTTCAACCAGCATGCAAAATGGTTGAAGGTGCATCAGGACCTGCCGTGGCGGCAGCCGATCGCGTCGCTGAACTACATGTTGTCCAGCCACGTCTGGCAGCAGGACCACAACGGGTTCTCGCACCAGGATCCCGGGTTCATTGATCATGTGGTCAACAAGAAAGCGGACGTCATCCGTGTCTACCTTCCGCCGGACGCCAACACCATGCTGGCCGTCACCGAGCACTGCCTCCAGACGCGGGACAGGGTAAACGTGATCGTTACGGGCAAGCAGCCCACCATGACCTGGCTTGGCCCGGAGGAGGCGCGCCTGCACGTCGAGCGGGGTATCGGGGTCTGGGACTTCGCCGGAAGCGAGGATCCGCGCGGCGGGGAGGATCCCGACGTCGTACTGGGGTGTGCAGGAGATGTGCCGACGGTAGAGGTGGTGGCGGCCGCACGGCTGCTGAAGGACGCGCTGCCGGCACTGAAAGTGCGGGTGGTGAACGTGGTGGACCTGATGCGCCTTCAGGACGAGTCCGGGCATCCACATGGGTTACCCGCTCGGGATTTCGACACTCTCTTCACGCTGGACCGTCCCGTCATCTTCGCCTACCACGGCTACCCGTGGCTGATCCACCGGCTCACGTATCGGCGCACCAATCACGACAACATCCATGTGCGCGGTTACAAGGAGGAGGGGACCACCACCACGCCCTTCGACATGGCGATGCTGAACCAGATTGACCGGTACCAGCTTGCGATGGACGTGATCGACCGGGTGCCGTCGCTTCGCTCCACGCAGGCGGGGCTGCGGCAGCACCTGCAGGACGAGCGGCAGCGGGCCTGGCAGTACACGCGTGATTTCGGCAAGGACATTGATGCGGTGACCGGCTGGATGCTGGAGGAGGCTTCACCCGACGACGCCACGTAAGACGCGGCGCACGGGAGATCAGCGGCGCACGAGCGGCGCCGGACTTACTCGGCTGCGGGTGCCTCTTCCTCTGCCGGCACACGCACCGACGCCTCAGGAACCCAGGTGATGTCGCCGTGCTCCAGGTTGGCGTTCCGCGCCAGCACAAAAAGCAACGCGGACAGCCGGTTGAGATACCGGCCGTTGACCGGATTCACCACACCGGGATATTCCTCGACGGCGGCCCAGACGGCCCGCTCCGCACGGCGGACAATGCCACGCGCCTGGTACAGCAGCGCCCCGGACAGCGTTCCGCCCGGAAGAACCATGCCGCTGAGGTCACCGGCCTCCTCGGCGAAGTGGTCAATGGCGCGCTCCAGCCGTTCAACATGGCCAGGAACCATGCGGGCCTGAGGCTGCTTCCCGGCGTTCAGGGGAGCCGCGAGGTCAGTGGCCACGTCGAAGAGGTCGTTCTGCACACTCACCAGGGTGGCGGAAACGTCCGTAGGGAGACCCCCGGCGGCAATCGCCACGCTCACCGCTGCATTTGCCTCATCACACTCCGCGTGGGCAACAACGCGGCTGTCATTCTTGGAGCAGTTGCCGTGCCCGCCGAAGTCCGTGAAACCGGTGTCTCCCTCGCCCGTGTAGAAGTGACCGTCCGTGGGATAATTCTTCGCTTCCTCAACCATTCGGTAAGTATACTTAGCGTCGGTTTCTGCATTCCACGACTGAGGAGATCGCATGGCTACGGATTCGTCCGAGGATTCCCTGGAGGAAAGAATCGGCGGGACCAACAGCGCCGCCCCGGCCAGAGGCTGGGCCACCGTTGACAAGACCGTCTTCGCGATCTCCTTCAGCATCATCGTGGTGGTCTGCGTGCTGGGCGTCCTGTTCACCACGGCGGTCAGCGACTCCACCGGCGCCGCGCTGGGCTGGATCACCGGAAACTTCGGCTGGTTGTTCATCCTCGGCGCCACCGGGTTTGTTGTGTTTTCCCTTGTTCTGGCCTTCGGAAAGTACGGAAGCATTCCGTTGTCCCAGGAAGGCGAGGGGACGGAGTACTCGACCATTTCCTGGGTGGCAATGATGTTCAGTGCCGGCATGGGAATCGGGCTCATGTTCTTCGGGGTCTATGAACCGGTGACCCACCTCGCTTCTCCGCCGCCCTTCGTGGACGCGGCAGCGGGAACGCCGGAGGCCGCCAACCAGGCCATGGCCTACACGTTCTTCCACTGGGGCCTCCATCCCTGGGCGATCTATTCCGTCGTGGGACTGGCGCTGGCGTACTCCACGTACCGCATGGGCCGCGGCAACCTCATGAGTTCCCCGTTTCAGTCGATCTTCGGCAAGGAGCGCATCGAGAAGAAGGGCTGGGGCAAGCCCATCGACATCCTCGCGATCATCTGCACCAAGTTCGGTTCAGCGACCTCCCTCGGCCTCGGAGCCCTGCAGATCGCTGCCGGTCTTTCCCTTTTGACCACGGGAGAGTTCTCTGATGACCCCGGGGCGAGCCTTCCGATCCTGATCATCTGCGTCCTCACGGTCGGCGTCGTCATCTCCGCTGCCAGCGGTATCTCCAAAGGAATCAAGTGGCTGAGCAACACCAACATGGTGCTCGCCGCAGTGCTTCTGCTCTTTGTCTTTGTGGTGGGCCCAACCGTCTTCATCCTTGACCTGATACCGGCATCCATCGGGGCCTATCTTTCAAATCTCGTGCCGATGAGCTTCCATTCGGCGGTCTTCGGCGGCACTGAATGGCTCTCCAGCTGGACCATCTTCTACTGGGCCTGGTGGATCTCCTGGACCCCTTTCGTGGGCACCTTCATCGCGAAAATTTCCCGCGGGCGGACAGTGCGCGAGTTTGTCCTTGGCGTCCTGCTCGTTCCCACCGCCGTCAGTGTGGTGTGGTTCTCTGTCTTCGGTGGCGCCGGCCTGAACCTGCAGCTCGGCGGAGTGGACATCGCGGGCAGCGGAAACGAGGCGGCAGGCTTCTTCACCGCACTGCAGGAGTATCCGTTCTTCATCGGAGCTGCGCTGGTTGTCATGGTGCTCACGGCGGTCTTCTTCATCAGCGGAGCCGACGCCGGTGCGCTGGTTCTCGGAACCCTCTCCAGCTACGGGCGAGCCGAGCCGTGGAAGCCGCTGGTCATCCTGTGGGCGGTGCTCACCGGTGCGGTGGCCGCGGTGCTGCTGTTCGTCGGCGGCCTTCAGGCCCTGCAAACGTTCACTATTCTCGCGGCAACGCCCTTCGTTCTCATCATCATCGGGCTCTGCGTCTCGCTCTACGTGGACCTGCGCCGCGACCCGCTTCGTCAGCGGACATCGGGTCCCGTACGCGGCGCCGCGACTGTCCCGTCCACGGTTCCCTTCCGTGAACCGGCCTCTACTTCCAGAAACGACGACGACGACGCGTAGCACTTTGTGCTGTGGATAATCCGAATTGCTGATGGCAGGGGCGGTTCTTTGGTGTAGCGTCCGATGTGGCGTGCTCACATCGCGCGTTCGGATACGTCTTATATATGGGGGAAGTCGTGGATATTGGTCTGTTGATCACGCTCGGGGTGATTGCCGGCGTCGTACTTGTTCTGGCGTTGATCGCCGCGGTTATCGCTCGGATGGCTTTGCGAATCGCAAGCCCGGCGGAAGCGCTCATCATCACCGGCAAGGGCAGCCAGGAAAGTCAGCGGGTGGTGTTCGGACGGACGTTCATCAACCCATTCAGCCAGCGTGCGTTCTCGATTTCGCTGGCGTCGCGCCAGGTCACCCTGCAGATTGAGGGCATCTCGAAGAACGGCATCGCACTGCATCTGACCGGCGTGGCACAGATCAAGGTCGGTGGGGATGAAGAAGCCGTACGTCGCGCAGCCCAGCGCTTCCTGAACCAGCAGGACCAGATTGACCACTACACGCAGGAGACCCTCTCCGGTTCGCTGCGTTCGATCGTCGGCACGTTGAGCGTCGACTCCATCATCAAGGACAGGGCTTCCTTCGCAAAGAGCGTCAAGGAAGAAGCCGAGCACTCCATGCACAACCAGGGCCTGGTGATCGACACCTTCCAGATCCAGTCCGTGGCAGACAGCTCCGACTACCTGCGGAACCTGGGCCGCCCTGAGGCCGCTCTCGCGGAGAAGCTCGCGAAGATCGCCGAAGCCAATGCGGCTCAGGAAGCCGCGCAGGCCAAAGCTGTTGCCGACGAGCAGGTTGCGCTCGCCGAGCAGCGCCTCGCCATCCGGCGTGCGGAGCTCAAGGAAGTTGCGGACGCGCGCCAGGCGCAGGCAGATGCCGCCGGCCCCCTTGCCGCAGCAGAGCAGAAGGAGGCGATCCTGCTCAAGGAGCAGCAGGTGACCTCCCGCCAGGCAGAGCTGCGCGAACGCGAGCTGGATATCGAGATCCGCAAGCCTGCGGACGCAGACAAGTACCGCGTGGAGCAGGAAGCGGCCGCCAAACTCGAGCAGCGCAAGCGCCAGTCGGAGGCCGACCAGGTCGAGGCGGAAGTCCTGCTGTCCAAGCGCCGGCTGACGGCCGAGGGCGACAGGGTTGCCGCGGAGGCAGAGGCCGCCGCAAATACGGCGCGGGGTAACGCTGCGGCCGCAGTCACCCGTGCCAACGGTTCGGCGGAGGCAGAGATCATCAAGGTCCGCGGTGAGGCGGAAGCGGACGTCGTCCGCCAGAAGGGCATTGCCGAAGCGCAGGGTATCGAGGCCCAGGCCCGCGCTTACGAGCAGTTCAATGAAGCAGCCGTACTGAACAAGGTCATGGAGATGCTGCCGCTCGTGGCACGCGAGATTGCTGCGCCCATGTCATCGATCGACAACATGACAGTGATTTCCACCGACGGTGCAAGCCAGCTCAGCAAGAACGTCAGCGGCGGCCTGCAGCAGACTTTCCAGCTGTTGAAGGACACCACGGGACTGGACGCCGTCGAGATGCTCCGTAACTGGGGCAGCAACGGTACCAAGGCGCCGGCCGCCGGATCATCCGACATTCATCCTTAAGGATTCTCGCGGTATTCTCGGTGCAGACGGTTTTCGGTTAACGCTCCTTCACTCAGTTGGTTCAGGTGCTGTGGGGAAATCGTCAGAACCATAGGAGGGTCAATGAGGATCATCGTTCTGATGAAAGAGGTGCCGGACACCTACGGCGAACGCAAGCTCAATCTCGAGACGGGACTTGCGGAGCGGGGCGCGAGCGAGGCTGTGCTCGATGAGATCGGCGAGCGTGCCCTTGAGCTGGCGCTGACGCAGGCGGCTTCATTGGAGGATGCCGAGATCACCGTTGTCTCCATGGCCCCTGAAACAGCGACGGCAACGCTCCGCAAGGCTCTCGCCATGGGTGCGGGCAAGCTTGTCCACATCGCGGATGAGAGTCTTGCCGGCGCGGATCTCGGGCTCACGGCTGAAGTGCTGGCGGCTGCAATCCGCCGTACCGGTTTCGATCTCGTCATTGCCGGAAACCTCTCCACCGACGGTTACGGCGGGGTGCTCCCCGCCATGATCGCCGAATTGCTCGGAGTACCGTACGCAAGCGCCCTCACCACCGTTGACATCTCCGGCGATCGGGTGAGCGGAACACGGGAAACCGACGGCGGGGTCATGACGGTCGCAGCCCCGCTGCCCGCGGTCATCTCCATCACCGAACGTTTCCCTGCGGGCCGGTTCCCCAACTTCAAGGGCATCATGGCGGCCAAGAAGAAGCCCGTTGAGACCCTGACGGCCGCCGATCTGGAGATTGACCCGGAAGGGCTGGAGACTCCCCGGTCCATCATGCTTGCCGTATCAGAGCGGCCCGCGCGTTCGGCCGGAACAAAGATCGTGGACGAGGGCGACGCCGGCGAGAAGCTTGCGGAGTTCCTGATTCAGAACCGACTGGCCTAAGGAATGACCATGACCACATTCCCGGAAGACTCCATCCTCGTCCTTGTCGAAACCACGCCTTCGGGAGGGCTGGCCAAGAGCGCAGCCGGACTGCTCGGCGCGGCCTCCCTGGTGGGTACGCCGGTCGCGCTGTTGGTACGCGCGCCTGGTGCAGCGGCCAACGCGACCCAGGACGCGGTCTCCCTCGGAGCAAAGCATGTGCTGACTGCTGAACCAGAGGGGGCGGATTCACTGTTGGCTGTTCCAGCCGTCGATGCACTTGCCGCCGCTGCGGACCTGGTGCGGCCGGACGCCGTGCTGATCTCCAACTCCGTCAGCGGCCGGGATGTGGCCGGACGGTTTGCGGCCAGAACGCGCTCTGCCCTTGCCATCGATGCCGTGGGAGTTTCGCGCGATGATGAGGGGATCGTCGCCCACCACTCCGTCTACGGCGGTGCCTACAACGTGGACTGCGCATCCACCTTCGGTGCGCCGGTGATCACCGTGCGCGAGGGATCAATCGATGTCCGCGCTGAGGCCGCCAGCCCAGAAGTTGCACCGCTCGACGTTCCACCCTCCGGCGCTCCCGCAGCGTCCATCGAGTCGTTCGAGGAGCAGGCGGTGGTTTCGACCCGCCCCGAGCTGCGTGGCGCCGCCAAGGTTGTAGCGGGCGGCCGTGGCCTGACCTCGCAGGAGCAGTTTGCCCTCGTTGACCAGTTGGCGGACGTGCTCGGCGCTGCTGTCGGCGCATCGCGTGCGGCGGTGGACGCCGGGTGGGTTCCAAACAGCTACCAGGTTGGCCAGACCGGAATCTCCGTCTCGCCTCAGCTGTATGTGGCGTTGGGCGTCTCGGGTGCCATCCAGCACCGGGCAGGCATGCAGACCGCCAAGACGATTGTCGCGATCAACAAGGACCCTGACGCGCCGATCTTCGAGATCGCCGATTTCGGCGTCGTCGGTGACCTCTTCGACGTGGTGCCGCAGCTGATCGCGTCGCTTTCGGCGCGGAAGGAGTAGGGCATGGCGACGTACAGTCGCACGATGCGGCGGGGACTGCCGCGACAGAGCGGTGGGGAAGCGTGGCCGCCGGCGGGCGCCGCACCCGCTGACCTGCACGACGTC